>DATKJG010000464.1:0-8646 GCA_035543215.1 Phycisphaerales bacterium
CAGGCGGTCGCTGCGCGCGCAGGTGGCCGCCCCGCTGAGTGACATCATGCTAACCGAACTACCGAGCAATCCAAGAGGGTCAGTTGATCGTCTGCACTTCGACGCTCAGCACTCCCGGCAGGTCGCGGACAATCGGCGACCACGAATCGCCGCCGTTCGATGACGCGTACACCTGGCCGCCGCTGGTGCCGAAGTACACGCCAGACGGATCGAGCGTATCCACGCACATGGCGTCGCGCAGCACGTTCACGTAGCAATCCTGCTGCGGCAGACCCTTGGTAAGCGGCTCCCAGCCCTTGTCATCGTTGCCGCCGGTCTTGCTGCGATAGACGCGCAATTTGCCTTCGGGCGGATAGTGCAGCGAATCGCTGGTGATGGGCACGACATAGATGGTCTCGGGCTGATGGGAGTGCACGTCGATCGGGAAGCCGAAATCGGTCGGCAGGTTGCCGCTGACTTCGGTCCAGGTGTCGCCTGCGTTGTCGGAGCGCATGACATCCCAGTGCTTCTGCATGAACAGGGTGTCGGGCTTCGATGGATGCAGCGCGATGCGATGGACGCAGTGGCCTACCTCGGCAGTCGGATCGGGGATGTACTCGGACTTCAAGCCCTGGTTGATGGGCTTCCACGAGTTGCCGCCATCGTCGGTGCGGAAGCAGCCGGCGGCTGAGATGCCGATGTAGATGCGATTGGGATTCTTGGGATCGATGAGGATGGTGTGCAGGCCGAGGCCGCCGGCGCCGGGCGACCACTGCGGCCCGGTGCCGTGACCGCGCAGGCCGGCGAGTTCGTTCCAGGTCTTGCCGCCATCGGTGGTCTTGAAGATCGCCGCATCCTCCACACCGGCATACGCGGTGTCGGGATCGTTGAGCGATGGTTCGATGTGCCAGACGCGCTTGAAGACCCATGGCTTCTGCGTGCCGTCGTAGAACTGGTGCGTGGTGAGCGGCTTGCCGCCCTTCTTCGGATCGTCGTTGTAGACGAACTTGTTGCTCTCGCCCTTGGGCATCCCCATCTCGCCCATGAGGTCTTCCGGCTTGCTGCCAGGCGCATGCCATGTCGTGCCGCCGTCGTCGGAACGCTGCATGATCTGCCCGAACCAGCCGCTGGTCTGCGAGGCGTAGATGCGATTGGGATCTACGGGCGATGCCTTGAGGTGGTAGATCTCCCAGCCGGCGAAGTGCGGGCCTTCGACCTTCCACTTGTCACGCTTGCCATCGGATGTGAGGACGAACGCGCCCTTCTTGGTGCCGACGAGGACTCGTACTGCGGTCATGGCTGGCAGGCTCCTTTCGTTTCTGTGCGGAGAGGGTCGGCATTGTACGATGCGGCAGGGAAGCCGATTTCAACTTTTCGATCGGAGCACCAGCGATGAACCGCCGCCGCGTTGAGAGTGCCATCGCCTGGTTCACGATCGGAGCGCTGATCGTGTATGTGCCGGTGGAGACGTACGTTTCATGGCCGTACGGGCTGTGGAATCCGTTCTATCTGGTGGATGCGATCGCGATGGTGCTGCTGGGCTGGGGCGTGGTGCATTCGCTGCGTGCCCGGCCGCTCTGCGCACCGGGCGTGCTGTGCGGCGCGTACGGCTGGGCGGCGGCCAACGGATGGCGCGCGACGTTCTGGCGACTGGCGGAGATGCGCGGGGGCGGCGAACTGGACTACGGCGACGCCGAGGCATGGTGCGTGTGCATCGCCACCGCCATCGCGATGATCTGTTTCGCCATGCTGCTGGCGCTCTCGGCGTTCAAGCCTCGCGGGCCTCATGCCTCGCCGGGAGGTATGGGCTGATGCGCACGCCCTCATCGCGAGGGAAACGCAACATCGAGAGCGCCACCTGCGCAGGGCGCCCGTGAATGCCGTCGGGCCGGAATCGCGATCAGAAGCCGTTCTCGCCCGCGGTGTTGCTATTGGCCCAGAACTTGCCCGTAAGCGGGTCATAGTTCCAGCCAGCGGCCCCATTGACAGGCGGCGCCACGGCGTTCCATCTTGCCGCCACGACATCGTTCGAGCCGTTGTAGGGGTTCTCCGGAATCGACTCGACCAGCACCGCGTGGGTCAATTCGAGTTGCGCAAGTGAGGGGAACTCGGTCTCACCCCGGGCCGCCGCATTCGTGCGATAGTTGGCGATGCCCGAGCGAACAATGGCCAGCGCGCCCTTGCACGAAGACGACTTGGCCTGGGCCGCATAATTGAGAAACTTCGGCAGCGCGACGCCGGCGAGAATCGCCAGCACGACGACCACCGCGATCAGTTCGATCAGCGTGAACGCGCGGCGGCGGAACGTGCGAATGGAACCGAACATGACGTGTGCGTCCTTTCAACGATCAATCAGACAACGTCCGCCGAGGGGAGACCCGTCCCACAGGGAGCAATTCCGTTCGGCGCGACGCGGCGCACAGACTCTGCCGGCATGGACCGGACAGATTCAGCATCTCTCCACTCACCGCGCATCGCGGCGCGCGAGAGGAGATAACCGTCCAACATCAACGTCATCGGACAGCCGCCCCCGCCGGTTCAAATCTCAGGCCGACTTTACAGTCATTGCCCTAGTCGTTGCGCGGAACGCTCGCAACGCGCCACCTCGCTGGAATCGCGACATTATCGGCACGCCGGAAAACAGGGCGGCGAACGCGGCTGCAGCGATTCACCCACCCTCGACCGTCACATACCGCGCCAGACGTTTGACCTCCTTCGCGTCCACGTACTTCCCGATCTCCTTGTGGAACTGCTCCATGCTCTTGTACGGCCGGTATTCCTTGAATTCGTGCAGCATCTTCTGCCCGACACCGGGAATGGAGAGGATGTCTTCATCGCTGGCGGTGTTGAGGTTGATCGGGATGAAGCCGTACTGGGCAAGGCGCGCGACTTCGTCCTTGCCCACGTACTTTCCGATCTCCTTGTCGAACTGTGCCCAGGACTTCCACGGGCGGTATTCATCGAACTCGTGTGCCATCTTCCTGCCCGCGCCGGGAATGAGCATGATCTCCTCGCTGGAGGCGGTGTTGAGATTGATGTGCACGAACGCCTTGGCGTAGAACGCCGTCGCCTGCTCGGGCGTGAGTTTCTGCTCGAGCAGGAGTTTGTTCAGATCGGTGATGCTCTCGAACGGCCGTTTGTCCATGATCGCCTTGACGATCTCGGCGTTCATGTGCGGCATCGCGAGCAGGTCCTTCTCGCTGGCGGTGTTGGCGTCCACGACGCCCTGCGACTTGCCGACCTGCGCGTGCGCCGGCAGAGCGATCGCGCTGAGGCACACGACGACAGACACAACCACCGATCGCACATGATGTGTGAACATCGGATTCTCCTCGGGAAACACTCAATGTCGCTGGTTCGCAGCACGAAGCAGCGGATGGCGGAACGACCACGCCCAGCCCACGAGGGCCAATTGTACAAACGCCAGGGGCGCCAGTGCGGGCGGAGCCTTGGCCCGCATCGACTTCCAGAACAGGTCGCCGCCGCTGATTTCCGGCGCCAGTTCCCGCTGGAACGCGGCGTTGCCCTGGAAATGCAGATACACGCCGAGCGCACCGCACGACAGCAGCACGAGCGTGAGGACCTGGACCAGTCGCACAGTCGCCGCGCTGCGAAGGGCAGCATGGGCCAGCAGCGACAGCAGCGTCAGTCCCAGCGCCGCAAACGGGATCAGTTGCGTGCGATCCTCGATGTGGTTCAGCAACAAGAGATCAGTCGTGATGCCAGCGACTCCCAGCAGCAGCGTCGCCATGAGGATTCGCCGCACGGCGCGCTCGGCGGCCGAGGCGTCGATCGCATGTGCGGGCGTTGCCGTCATCGCCGGCATCGTACCGCCGCGTGGGGCCGCCAACGAACAAGGCACGCGTCGAAACGCGTGCCTTGACGGGATTCACGAATGATGACGGCGGCCGTTCACACGTCCTTGTCGCGGTGCTGCATCTGGGCCTTCAGCCGCGCCAGGATCGATGAATGCATCTGGCTGACGCGCGACTCGGAGAGATCGAGCGTCATGCCGATCTCCTTCATCGTCATCTCCTCGTAGTAGTACAGGATGACGATGAGGCGCTCGGCACGCGAGAGGCCCTTGGTGATAAGGAGTTTCAGGTCGGTCCGCTGCACTTCGGTCAGCGGATTCTCCTGCCGCGTGTCGTGGATGACGTCGATCTCGCGCACGTCCTTGCTCGAGTCCGTCTCGAACCACTTACGGTTGAGCGACACGACGCCGGTGGGGCGCGAGTCCTTCAGCAGTTTCTGGTATTCCGCGCCGCCCACGCCGAGGCGCGAGGTGATTTCCTTGTCGGTGGGCTTGCGGCCGAGTTCCATCTCCAGGGCCTTACGGGCCCTTTCGACCTTGGCGGTGCGGGCCCGCACCAGCCGCGGCACCCAGTCCATGGAGCGCAGTTCATCGAAGATCGCGCCGCGAATGCGCTGCGTGCAGAAGGTCTCGAACTTCACGCCGCGATCGGGGTCGAAAGCCTCGATGGCGTCCTTGAGGCCGAAGACGCCGGCGGAACGCAGATCCTCCACGTCGACTTCCGATGGAAGCCGCATGTGCATGCGCTCCGCGGTGTACTTCACGATGTCGAGATACTTCTCGAGGAAGAAGTTGCGGATGGTGTCCGAGCCGGTCTTTCTGAACTCGGCCCACACTTCCTCGATCGGCATGTCCTGAAGTGGTGTGTCGGAACACGCTGTCGTGGCGCCAGCCGCAGCCTTGCGATTCGCGGCGCCGGACTTCATCTTGCTCTTGGGCATGGTCGTCTCCTTGACCGGTGACGCGACAGGGGCCGCGTCAATGCCTCGAACCATCAATCCATGACGGTTCGTGAACACTATACCGCGCGATATGGGACGCACAAGTGGCTGTCACGCGTGAATCCGGAAAATCTTGCGTCTGAACTTTTTCTCGCGCGCCGCTTACGCGGCGGCGCGCGACTTTACAGTTCGCAACGACGCCGGCTCCGCCGGCGCGCGCTCGCTCTCGACCGAAGACATGTTGGACGACGCCGACCACGATGCGCCGGCGACGGAGGAATCGGACCCATCGCCGGATTTTGCCGGTGGCTGGCTACGAATTGCGTAGTCGCACATCCTCCCGGCGATTCTGCCGACGCCGTAGCAGACGATCATCGCCGCGATCGCCCGAAGCAGAATTTGCGCTGCATCGACATCGCGCGCCAAGCCTGCCAGCACTGCCACGGCGAATGCCGCCAGCGCGAAGGACGATGCGAGGGTGCGCCGGGTTTCAACAGGACTTGTCATGCAGGTGCTCATGCACCGGGCATACCGGCGGCCCGGGCGGCGAACTTGAGACGAATCTGGATATCGGTCCCACGTATGTCGATTCCAAGTCCCCGCACGCGCCAGCCATCGGTCAATCAACGCCGGCCTGATCGGAAATGCCGAGCCACGATGCAAGCCGCGAGAAGAATCCCGTTCGAACAGGCGCATCTATTGCCGATTCCTCGAGCCGCTCCTCGCCTCCGGGCACCAGCCGCGCCGCCAGGCGCTTCAAGGCCAGCGTCGATGGGGCGTCGGGCGCCAGGAGTGTGAACGGCAGCCGCTGGCGGACCGCCGCAGGCACGGCCGGATCGATCGGCACGGCCCCGCCGTACTGCAGCGGGCGGTTCAGGAACGTCTGCGTCACACGATTGATGCGATTGAACACGCCTTGCGCCTCGGTCTCGCTGGCGGCCATGTTCACCACGACCTGGATCACCGCGTCCGGCGACTGCCTCAGCAACGACTTGATCATGCCGTAGCCGTCGGTGATGGCTGTGGGCTCGGGCGTGGTCGCGACCACCACGGTGTGAGCCGAAGCCGCGAACCCCACGACGTTGGCGCTGATGCCCGCGCCGCAGTCGATGAGGATGACATCTGCGATGCGTTCCAGGGCTGACAGTTGCGCCAGCAGTTCGCCGCGTTGGGCTGAACGCAGGTCGGCGATGCGGGCTACGCCCGAAGCCCCCGGAATCAGCCGGAAGCCCCCCGGCGCCAGCAGCATCGCGTCGGCGAGCCGGCAGCGGCCGCCCACCACATGCTCAAGCGTCAGCCTCGGCTGCAGGTTGCACAAGACGTCGGCGTTGGCCATTCCTAGGTCCGCATCGAGCAGGCAGACCTTCAGATCGCGATGCGCCAACAGCACCGCGAGATTGACCGCGAGATTGCTCTTGCCCACGCCTCCCTTGCCCGATGTGACGGCGATCGCCCGCGCGAGGCGCACGGGACTGGCCGGCGATGCAGGCTGCGCGATGGCCGCCGCAGCCGCCGACACGAGCGTCGATCGCGGCGGTATTATCTTCGCCTCGATGACGCCTCGATCGCTGCGGCGCGACGCGGGCGGCGCGTAACTCACCATGCCGCTGGGCACGCTCTCGGGCACGATGGAAGCGGGCCCGCCGTCGCGGGCGCGGGCGGCATCGACCAGTCCCCGAAGTTGCGAGGCCTGGTCATTCACTCGTGGACCGGGCCTCCGAACACCAGTTCCGCCAGCCTTCGGGCCGTCGCGGGCTCGAGATGGTCGGGCACCTCCTGCCCGGTGGTGATGAAACTGATCGGTCGATCCACCTGACGCAGCAGGTTCATGAGCCCGCCGAGGCTGGCAGCCTCGTCCACCTTGGTCAGAATCAGCTTGTCGACGCCGACTCGGCCGAACGATTCGGCCTCGCTGGCCAGCACCTTCTCGCCCGCCGTCGCCGCCAGCACCATGTGGACTTCGTGCGGCGCGGCGGCCTCGATGAACAGGCGCAACTCTGCGATTCGCATGGCGTCGTTCTGGCTCCGCCCGGCGGTATCGACGAGCACGACCTCGCAGTCGCTCATGTTGGTGATGGCCTGCCGCATGTCGGCCGCGGTCAGCGCCACGTGCAAGGGCAGGCCGATGATGTTGGCATACGTTCGGAGTTGCTCGACCGCCGCGATCCTGTAGGTGTCGGAGGTGATCAACCCCACCTTGCGACCCGCCTTCAGCTTGAACGAAGCCGCCAGTTTCGCCAGCGTCGTGGTCTTGCCTACGCCCGTCGGTCCGACGAGCGCGATGGTGAACGGCCGGCCGTCGGTCGCGTCCTGGGTGAGCGGCGTGGGGGAAACGGGAATGTGCTCGGCAAGTTGCTCGATCGCCGCCGCATGCAGGATCGCTTCATCGTCGAGGCCATCCGATGTCAGGCTCGAACGAAGTTCGTTGACGATCGCGTCCGCAAGATCATCGGGCACATCGAGCCCGACAAGTCGCAGGTACACATCGAACAGCCGCGGCGGCATTGCGAGCGTGTGCTGCCGGGACGCCACCGTCTGCCGTTGCAATACTTGGCCGACCATGCTCTTGATCGCCGCCAGTTCGTTCTGCACCTGCGGATCGATCTCGATGTTGGCGAAATGCGTACGGCCGCTCAAACCCGGTCGTGCCGGCGCCGAGTAGGCCGGCGAGACAGGCGCCGGCGCGCCGATGGACACGATGCCGGCCGGGTTCGACGCAGCCGGAGTCGGCGATGGCCTTGCCGGCGGCACAGCAATGAGCGGTTCATCAACTGCCGCCAGCGACGAGATGTCGGATGGCGGTCGTGCTGGCCCATCGGCCGAGCGCAGGATGAAGCGCTTGGCCGCGACCGACATGGGAGTCGCAGGAACCGACACCAGCAGCGAATGGCCATTGCCAGCGGTACGCGGCGGCTGGTTTGGCGGCGCAGACGGCGGCAGAGTCACAACCAACGCGCTTGCGCCTCCGGTGGCGGCAGCGAGCGGTGCGGCGACCGGCGGCACCGGCGCCGGCGTCACGAATTCTGATTGCGGAATCGCCTTGCTGCCGTCGATCGGCTTCACTTCCGCAAGACGTCGCTGCTTCTCCTCGAGCGCCTGGGCGAGTCGACGCTGTCGATCGCGTTCAGGATCGCTCCCAGGCGTTGCGGCTGGCTTGGGTGCGGGTGCCTTGGCGGTTGTGGTCTGCGATGCCGGCGCGCCCGTCGGCTTCGGAGACGGTCGCTCGCGCGAGTTGGAGGCGATGACCTCGACAATGGTGCGTCGCCCCAGTCCCAGGAGTCCGCCGCGCTTGAATGTGCGCGTGCTCAGGATGATCGCCTCGGGCCCTAGGTCGTACTTCACGGCGGCGAGAGCCTCGGCCATCGTGTACGCCTGATATGTTCGAGTTCCGCTCACCGCGTTGCCCTCCTTGGCAAAGGGGATCAGGACTAGGTGTACCGGCGATGTCGCCGATTTGCAAACGTGACCTCCGTCGAAACGACATCACGCAGCGGACATTGGGCAGCCGCCGCGTCATCGATCGGTTGTCGCCGCCGGCATCCTGCCGCGCGCAGCGACATGTACTTGTTCATCGGCATCAGGCCGCGCCGGCCATTGAAGCAGCCGCCTCAACGGGCAACTGCACCATCCCAAGCGACTCGACTTCCAGCCCCTTGACCACCTCGTTGTAGCCCATCACCGTGGCCCCGGGCACCTGGGCATCGAGGATCTGGCTCACCTGGGCCCGTACGCTGGGCGAGGCCAGGATCACCAGTTGATGCCCGCCCACCGCCAGCGGCTCGGCAGCCTTGCTGACAGCCCCGGCGATGCGTTTGGCCAGGACCGGCGGAATCGACAGCGTCATGCCGCCGGGCCCCTGCTCGACGTAGCCGCTAATGACCTCCTCGAGCGTCGGATCGGTCGTGACGCAGT
>DATKJG010000465.1:0-5783 GCA_035543215.1 Phycisphaerales bacterium
CGCGGGATCCGCCGGCGCCGGCCGTTCATCGCGAACCAGCAGCGAGCCCTTACCCTGCACGTTCGCCTCGAGCGTCTGGTCGTCGTAGGTGACGTGATCGCCTGCCAGATGGAAGACGCGCGGCAGATCAGAGTGGTCAGCATTCTGCCAGGCTCTGCTTTCCAATCGTGCCTCGCCGCGTGCGATCAACTGCTTGAGTTGACGGCCGCGCTGCTCCATCGCGAACAGGCCGCCTGCCGGCTGCGTCGCGGGCGCTGATGCGGGCATGGTTGCCGGATCGACCGGCACCGTCGCCTCCGCCTTGGCGAATAGCAGCGTCAACTCGCGGGCCATCATCTTGTTCAATTCCAGCGCGCTTGGCGTCGACTCGGCATTGACCGAGCCGCGAATCTCCAGCGAGCCCGCGCCGCCATTGGCCGTGCCGTCATATTCCATGGATTCGTTCCACAGCGCCAGCATCTGCCGCGGATTGACCGCAGGATCGACAACCGGCCGCGCGATGCGCCTCGGCTCGACCGCCGCCAGGATCGGATTCGTGTAGTAGGTGAATTCGCCAGGCCCAGGCCAGACCACGCGCTCGCCGCGCTCCGTCAGTTCCAGACGCCGGCCCTTGCCGATGATGTTGCGGTCGCTGACGACCATCACGTCCTCGCCGGTGAGCACGATCTTGTTGCCCTCGCCGTCAGCCTCGAGTCGATCAGCGAAGACTCGCGCGCCGTCGGCCATCTGAATCTGCACACTGCCCTTGGCGGTCAACGATTCGACGTCGGCCCTGCGCCTGGAAGCCTTCTCGGCATCGGCCGGCGGCGGCTCCTGCCAAGGACCATGACCGGCGCTCACTTCATCGGGCTGCGTTTCGGCGATCGGTCGGAACTTCACTTCAAGTTCATCCGACCACACCGTCTGGCCATCGCGATCGACCGCCGCCACATCGCCAGCCGCGAGCATGTTCAGCGGCACGGTCTTGCCAAGGTGATTCGCAAAGTTCACGCGCAGGTCCTGGCAATCGATCGACCCGCCATCGCTCAGGCTGCCGGCTTTGACGTTCTCCTGGGCATGAATGAACTCGATGCTCGCGACACGATCGGCGGGTCGCGTCGAAGGGCCCCCGCCTTCGACCGCGCTGGTTTCGATGGGGAATCCAACGGTCATGCGCTCGGATGTCAGCGTGAAATCCGGGCTGTTCACATCCACGGCGCCGTTGAACATCGCCTCGCGCAGCCGCCCGAACGAATCGTGCGCCGTTGCGGCCGGCGGCGTTTCCTCCGGCTTCACGTCCGACGGCTTGCTGGTCGTTGCGGGCTGGAACACCAGGTCGACTCCCTCGCTCCAAGCGATGCGCACATCGCCCCGCGCGCTCAAGGGCAGATCCGGCTGCGTCGCGCCGCGCTGGTCGCTCTCGGGTTCGCCCGCAAGCATCCAGCCGCCGCCTTCGAACTCGCCGATGCTGTTGAGATGATCCATCCAGAACCGATCGTCGCACTCGGCATGCAACTCGGGCGAGTCGATGATCAGTCGATGCTGAGCGCTGCCAATGAGCGTCATGACTTCGCTCAGAGAAGCGTATTGCAGCGTCGCGCAGGTGATGTCGCTGCGATCCTCGTTGTTGTGCAGACGCACGGGTGAGCCGATCAATTCGAAACGGGAGTCCTTGGGAGACGCCGGCTGCTCGGCCGCGTTCACCAGCGGCGTCATGGTCAGAGAGCCGTCGCAGGTGATGATGGTGTCGCTCTCCGATGGCTTGAACAGGCCGCTTGTGCCGGTTGAGATCGCCAGCGACGACTCCTGAATGCTCGCCACCGTGAGCATCGCGAGACGCATCGCAATGGGCATGGGCTCCGCTGGTCCGTACGTGACTGCCGCCGGTTCATTGTGCATCGACAGCGAGTCGCTGAGATCCTCGCTGTCGAGAGAGAAGATGATGTGCAGTTGCTCGCCGAAGGCGGTCCAGCCCACCGAGCCGTCGCCCTGGCGGATGCGCACGTTCTGGTTGAGTGTGAGGCGATAGAAGTACGGCCCCTGCTGCGCGGCGATCGGCTGAGGCTGGGGCTGGCGATTCTCGCGACGCTCGCGCGCGCGATCGTGCTGTCGCTGCTGGGCCCGCTCGGACATGTTCGCGCCGGCGCCGGCTCCTCCCTCGCCGCGCGCCTGAGCCGGGCGTTCGCGGTGGTCGGCAGCGGCCGCCATTGGCTGCGGTTGTGACGCTGCACCAGCGGATGCGGGTGCAGCATCGGCGGCATCCTGTGGGGCGGCGCCGTTCGCCGCTGCAGCCCGATCCTGCAGGGCTTCCGACAAGCGTACTTCGCCATTCAAGCGATTGATGACCAGTTGACCCGGTCGGCCTTCGAGATCGTTGATCTGCATGCGCAAGCCGATGGCGGGCACATGCGCGGTGCGCGTCTGGATGTCCACGTCGCCGGGGCAGATGATCTCACCCTGGAAGTTGTCGAAGGTCACCTCCGGCGTGTGAACCTCGAGCACGGGCACATCGCGCGCATCATCGAGTTGGCGCTCGATATCAAGTTCATAGAGCCTGATGAGCACCTCGCCGGTCATCGTGCCCGATTCAAGAGCCTTGCCCGGGGCGTGGACGTCGGCCGATTCGCCGCGCAAAGACAGCACGCGCCGATCCTTCATGTAGATCTTGACCTCGGGCTTGGTCATGCGCAGCCGGCCGCCGGGACCAGGCTCCGATCGCGCGTAGCGATACTCCTGCGATAGCCGCCCGTTCTCGGTCGCCTGGATCCATCCGCGCTTGGTCTCCACCACGCTGGGGTCGCCCTGTATCGACTGCATGTCGGTCGCTTGCTCGATGCCCGGCGACGGGGGCGCGATGGTCGGATCCAGCGCGCTCGACGTCTTTCGATCGCGATCCCCCTCCTCGCCACGATCGATATTGAGCAGGACAAGCGACAACAGCACCGCGAGCGCGATGCCCGCGCTGATCAGCACGATGGCCCGGCCGCGCCCACTTCGCGCGGGCAATGGCGGGATCTCGGCGAGATCGACATCCGTCAGCGGAAGCGCCGGGCGCTGCGCGGAGCGATTACCGTTGAGATTCACCGACGAGCCAGCACGAGCCGCGGTCGATGATGCTGGATGAGAGGGAGTGGGCATGAGGCCGATGACGTGCCATCGTCGCGATCCGCCGCATCAGAGCACCGGCATTCCCCCGGCGTCGCCGAGGTCCGTGCCAGTGGATCAATGCCGTGTGGGCGAGTGGCGCTCCATGTCCTCCTTGTCGGGCGGCGGGCTCGTGCAGCGGCGCATCGCGGGATCCGTTCCCTGCGCCGGTCAGCCGAACGTGCGTCGCGCCTCATCCAGGAGTTTGCGCGCCTGCAGGAGATGCTCGATGGCTTCGCGCACCGCGCCGTGGCCGCCCGGACGGACGGTCACGAACCGCGCGACGGCCCGGACTTCGGGCACCGCATCGCTGACGGCCATAGGATAGCCGCACATCTGCATGATGGGCAGATCGGGAAGGTCATCGCCCACCATCGCCGCCTCCGAGGCCTTCAGGCCAAGGTGCTCGAGCAATCCGCGGAAATCCGAGAGTTTGTCGCCCGAGCCCTGCAGCACATGCCGAATGCCCAGTTCATCGGCCCGGTGCCGCACCGCCATGCCGCGACGCCCGGTGATCAGCGCCACGTGTCCGCCCACCCGCATCCACATGCGAAGGCCGGCCCCATCGCGCACGTGAAAGCGCTTGGTCTCGACGCCATGGTCGTCGACGTACAGCCCGCCGTCGGTCAGCACGCCATCGACGTCGAGGCAAAGAAGTTGTACGCGTTCGGCGTCGTCGGGCATCGCGATCTATCTCGCTGATGATTGCTCAACCACGTGCACGGTCTGGGTTGGGAACGCGAATGCGATGCCCGCGCCGGCGAAGACGCGCATGATTCGCAGATTCAGCCGCTGCATGTGCTGCAAGTGGCTCCACCAATCGCGGCCCTCTCGGTTGATCGCGTACCAGTACACCACCTGGATGCTCAGGTTGTCGGCCTTCATTTCGTCGAAAATCACGCGCGGCGGCTCGTCGGGCAGATTCAGTTCGCCGGCGATGTCCGGCTCCTGCAGGATCTTCTCCACCAGCCGCACCGCCCCTTCCACCGTGGCGGGCGGCGTGTCATAGGTCAGGCCGAGACTCATCACCTTGCGGAGCGACGGGCGCCGCGTGATGTTCTCAATGATGCCGTCGGTGAACCTCATGTTGGGCACGGTCACCAGATGTCCGGCGACCGTGCGGATGCGCGTGGCCCGGAAGCCGATGTTCTCCACCGTGCCGTCGATGTGATTGAAGATCACGCGATCGCCCAGCACAAATGGACGCTCGGCCAGGACGGTGAACGAGCCAAAGATGTTCTTGATCGGGTCCTGCGCCGCCAGCGAGACAGCCAGTCCGGCGATACCCAGCCCGGCCAGCCACGCGGTGATGTTCTGCTCGAAGATGTTCTGGATCACGAACAGCCCGACCATCAC
This sequence comes from Phycisphaerales bacterium, assembly GCA_035543215.1. Lineage (GTDB taxonomy): Bacteria > Planctomycetota > Phycisphaerae > Phycisphaerales > SM1A02 > DATKJG01. Next base: position 4,480 of record DATKJG010000465.1, read on the forward strand.
CATCAGGAAGATGCGCAGGGCCTTGCGCACAAGCGCGACGATGGTCTCGACCAATTTGGGATCGGTGCGCCGCAACATTCGCCGCAGGACGAAATCCATCAGCGCGACAAGGTTGTAGAGAAACCATGCGACGGAAAGGATCAGCAGCAGCGCGATGATCTTGCCGGAGACAGCCCGCAGGTCGTCGGCGAGATAGATCAGTTGCAATCCCATCGCCAGGGCAATGGTGACGATGGCAAGGTTAATGGGGCCGGCGGCGTATCGTCCGATCGCCCCGCGCGCTATCCAGCCGCGCTTCTGCAATCGATTGGCCACGCTCAGCAGCACGCTGGACACGATGCGGCCTGCAACCAGGCCCAGCAGGATTGCCGCGAGCAGGCCCAACCAGCCGTAGAGGGTGGTCCTCTCGAACGTCGGGCCCAGCAGGCGCATGGCCCCGTCGGCGAAATCATGCAATTGATCCGGGGCACTTGTGGCTGCCCTTGGCTGCGTGCTGGCTGCCGCAGCGCTCGAATCCGCCGGCGCGGTGCTCTGTGCAAGAAGCGAGCAATTCATGAGCGAGACGAACATCGACATGCCCCCAAGATACCGTCTGGCATCGATGCCGGCACGCCGGCCGCTCACCCTCCACGGTACTCGCAGCGGCTCGTACACGTCTCGTACACGATGATCTCGGCCAGCATCGGCAGCGCGGGCTTGAGCGTGTTCCAGATCCAGCGCGCGATCATCTCGCTGGTCGGCTCCTCGAGGCCCTTGATCTCGTTCAGGCAATAGTGATCGAGTTGCCGTTCGAGCGGATCGGTGGCGGCCTTGATGTCGCCGTAATCCATCAGATACGACTTGCCTGCGGGAATCTCGCCCTCGATCACGACATCAACCTTGAACGAATGGCCATGCATGCGCCGGCACTTGTGCCCCTCGGGGAAGGAAGGCAGGAAATGAGCGGCTTCAAAGCCGAAGGTCTTGATCAGACGGACGCGCATGGGCGCTCCAGCATACGCGCTGAACATATGCCCGCGTCAGACTCCTCTGGTCTGGGGATCCCAGATCAGCTTGTGCAACTGAGTCTGCATCCGCACGTTGGCGGGCAGCCCCCTAATGTTCGCATCCGCAAGCATCCACTCGGCCAGATCGCGTGGCGAGCAGCCCTCGCAGCCCTCGATCTCGCCGGGCACCGCCGCCTGCTCGAACGTGGCTGACAACAGCACGGCCTTGACGCGACGGGCGATGTCGTGCTCGCGCAGAACCTGTAGCGCCCAGTCGTAATCGGCGCGATCGGTGATGACGAACTTCACCTCGTCGCG
>DATKJG010000466.1:0-5098 GCA_035543215.1 Phycisphaerales bacterium
GGCCGCGAAGTGCACGATGGTGTCGCACTTGAACTTGTTGAGGGCGTGCTCGACCGCCTCGCGATTGCGGATGTCGCCATGGACGAACGAATAGTTCGGATTCTTCTCGACGTCGCGCAGGTTTTCGAGATTGCCCGCGTAGGTCAGCGCATCGTAGTTGATGACCTTCCAGCCTTTGCGCTGCTCGAGCACAAGGCGGCAGAAGTTGGAGCCGATGAACCCGGCGCCGCCGGTGACCAGGAGTGTGCGAGTAGAGACGGCCATAGTTGAATCAGGTACGGCTCCGTCGACCTCAGCGGAGCACTTGCTCCCCAGCCTTGACCCTCTTCGAGTCGTCGATGCGCGGTCGCGCAGGCGCCTCAGTACCCACGTTGTTCGCCCCGCCTTCGGCCACGTAATTACTGGCACGAATCAGACTCTCGAACGTGCCGGCATCGGTCCACCAGCCGTCGAGCGTGGAGTACGTCAGGTCGCCGCGCCGGAGGTATTCGTTGTTGACATCGGTGATCTCGAGTTCGCCGCGAGCCGACGGCTTCAAAGTCTTGGCGATCGAGAACACGTCGTTGTCGTACATGTAGATGCCGATCACCGCAAGATTGCTTGGCGGTGTCTTGGGCTTCTCGATGATCTGCACGACTTTGCCGCCTTCGAGTTTGACCACGCCGAAGCGCTCAGGATCGGGCACTTCCTTGAGGAGAATCTTCGCGCCGGAGGGCTGCGTGAAGAAGTCAGCGACGGCGTGCTTGATGTTCTTCTCGATGATGTTGTCGCCGAGGATCACGACGACCTTGTCGCCGTCGGCGAAGTCCTCGGCGAGTTTGAGTGCATCGGCGATGCCGCCTTCGCCCTCCTGGTAGGCGTATTCGAGGTGCTTGACGCCCAGTTGCTTGCCGTTCTTCAGGAGCTTCAGGAAGTCGCCGGCATGCTCTCCGCCGGTGACGATGAGGATTTCGTTCAAGCCGGCCCGCGTCAGGCACTCGATTGGGTAGTAGATCATCGGTCGGTCGTACACCGGCAACAGGTGCTTGTTGGTGACCAGCGTGAGCGGTCGAAGTCGCGACCCGAGGCCGCCGGCGAGGATGATGCCTTTCATGGGTGGTTGCTCCTTCGTCGCATGCGTGCAAGCGAGCGTGCCATGCCGATCGCACTGGACTATATCGGCGTTACGGGACGGTCGGTGTGGATGAATCGGAAGCGTCGGCCGCCGAACCTTCGCCGGCCGGCGCCGTCTGCGGCGGCTCCGAGTCGATGCGCTTGCGCAGATCGTCCAGGCGGGCAAGAAGTTTCGGCGTGAGGCTGGCGGATCGTCGCTGCACCTGCGAACACGTGATCATCGCATCATCTCGGTGGCCACGCGCAAGTTGAACGTCAGCGAGACTGAGCATGAGCGCCGGGTCATCAGGCCTGCCGCCCAGCGCGCGGTGCAGCGCCGATTCCGAATCCTCAAGCCGCTGCGCGCCGCGTAAGACCACAGAATACGTGTCGAGGAAATCCGGCTGATCCGGCTGCTGTTTCAGGGCCTGTTCGATCAGCGGCAGGGCCTCGTCGCAGCGATTCTGCACGGCGAGCACAAAGGCCAGGTTGTTGAGCGCCACGGCGTTCTGCGGTGCAGTCGCCAGCACGGATCGATACGCGCGTTCGGCCGCGGAGAGGTCCGTGCGGGCTTCCGCAATCGCGCCGATCGCGATCAGCGCTCCAATCGAAGTTGCCGCCTCATGCTGGAGCGGCAGTGCGAGCGATTCGGCGCGGCTCAGGTGCGACTCGCTGCCTGACTGCTGGCCGACAGCCAGCCACGCCATCGCCAGCGCCAGACGTTCATCCGCCGACGCCGCGCGTGGCTCCATGTCCTGCAGCAGGGCTTCAGCGTCGGGCGGCCGCATCAGGCCTGCCGCAGCGATCCATGCCATTCGCCACCGCGCATCCTCCGAGAGGATCGGCGTGATGATCTCGCGCGCCTGCGATGTCTCGCCCGCGCGCACGAGGGCTTCGATCAACGTCAGCAGGCCGTCAGGGGACTCGCGGCGGTTGTCGATCAGGCGCTGACGATGCAGCAACAAAAGGGCGACTGCATCGGCCGGTCGCTCGCGCACGAGCAGAATGCGTGCCGTGGCGGCATCGGCCGGCAGCGGATCGGCCAATGTGCGGCGACGCCATTCCTGCGCCTCAGCGAGCGCCTCGTCCCAGCGACCGGCCTGCATCAGCAATTGTGTGGCCCACGCAGCTGGCTGCGGTTCGCCTGGCAGTCGGCCGATCGCCTCGCGCGCGATCGCCATGGCGTCGTTGCGGCGGCCCGCCTCAAGATGCAGCGCCATGGCCATCTGCCAGGCAGGCAGGAACATCGCATGCGACTCAGTCAGTTGCCGCGCCTCAACGAGGTTCTCTTCGGTTGGAATCGCCTTGCCATCGGTCACCGGCACGCGTTCGAGCAATTCGAGCATGGCGAGCAGCGCATCGTTTCCGCTGCCGATATCGCGCAGCAGGCGGATCGCCTCACTTCGATCCGAGCCTGGCATCGCCAGGTTAGCAATGGCCAGCGTGCTTCGAAGACCGACGTGCGTTGCATCGACGCGCAGGCCGGCCATGGCCTGTTCGCGCGCCTTGAGAGGCTGATCGATCGACAGATAGTGCCGCGCCAGTTCGTTGTGCGCATCGGTCGACTTCGGATCCGCTTCGACGGCGGCTCGCAGCGATTCACCGGCCTCCACAACATGCCCGTGACGCTGTTGGAACACCCCGACGAGCAATTGACGCCCCGCACCGCCGGGCTGCAACGGCAGGCGCTGAATCAACTCCAAGCCCCGCTGGAAGCGACCCGTGCCGGCATAGAACTCCGCAGCCTGAGACAGCACCAGCGGATCGTCGGGATGCGAAGTGAGCAGACGCTCGTAGATCGCTTCGGCATCCGCGACGCGCCCGGTGCGCTCCATGGCTGCCGCCAGCAGCAACTGCTGCGGCGGAGGCGAGGTTTCGTTGACCGTGGCTGACGCGCGGACCAGCGCTGTCTCGAATTCGCCTTGGGCCTGCAGGAGGCGCAACTCGTCGGTTGCGTACTCAGGATGGCGCTCCAGCAATAGCGAGAGTTCCTGCAGATGGCGGCGGGCGGCGTCGAATCGTCCTTGCCTTTGCAGAGCTGCAACCAGCCGCACCAGCAGGCTCGGTTCACCGACGTATACGCTCGCGGCGCGCTCGAGACATTCGGTCGCGCGGCCGAGGTCGGGCCGCTCGCCCATCATGGCAGCATCGGCCGCCAGCGACAGCGCCGCGAGCGAATCCGGCGCCTCCTCCAGCACTCCGTTGATCGTCGCCACCGCCTTGGCCAGCATCGCGCGATCGTTGCCCTGGTGCTGGATCAGGAAGTTGGCCTCGGCCAGGCGCACCTGCACGCTGTCATCGCCCAGCAGCCGATGCAGATTCCCCATCGCCTGCGCGATCAGGCGCTGGTCGCTCCACGCCTGCGGTTGCGAGAGGGCGAATCGCTGCACCTCCGCCGAGTCGCGGAACTCGGTGACAGCTGCCGACAGCGCCTGCAGTCCCTCCGCCGTGCCCGTTCGCAGAAGGTAAGCAGCTCGGGCGCAGCGAGCGTTCTGCAGCGACGCCTGATCGTTGACGCTGGCAATCGCCTGATCGATCAACGCCAGCCCCTGACCGGCTTGCCCGCGATGCGCGAATGTGTCGGCGAGAGCGAATGCCACAGGGAGAGACAAGCCGCCAACGTCACGAGCCTTGGTGAGCAGCGACTCTTCGAGATCAAGCCGGGCCCGTGCCGCGACCTCGGCCAGGGCCAGCAGTGTCTCGGCGTTTACATCGCCTCGCGACAGCGTGTCGCGCATGAACTGGACGGCCGCCTCGCGATCACCCGCTGCCAGATGGGCACGCGCCAGGAGGGCTGCGACTTCGGGCTGATTGGGTTCCTGCTCCAGGACCTTCTTCAACGCCGCCAAGATGTCGCCCGTCAGTTCGCCGCCGGTAATCATGTCGGCCGGCGTACCCGCCTCGCGCAAGGCGAGGTAACAGCGAACATAGAGCAGGAATGGCTGAAGCCGGCTGACGCCGCTCCGCGTGACCACGATGCGCGCCGTATCGAAGGCCTCGCTCAAGCGGCCAGCGTCCAGCAGGGCGCGGCCGCAGGCAACGCCGGCGGTCGCCCAGTTCGGTGCGTTGAGATACGCCCGCTGGTAGTCGGCGATCGCCTTGGCCTGCTCGCCAACCAGCCGGTCCAGATCTCCCATGAGAAACTGCAGGACAGCGTCATGCGGCGCCGCGGACAGCGCCATCTGCAATGCATCGGCGGCGGCGCGCCATTGACCCTTGTCGGCATCGATCGCCGCCGAAACAGCAGCCGCCCATAGGCGGTCCGCGTCGGATTCACGGCGCGCCGTGGCCTGAAGAAGGGGCTGCAGGGCGCGGCGCGCATCATCGCGGCGCCCTGCGCTCAGAAGCGACACCACCTCGAGCCGTCGTATGCTGGGCGGTTCATCAGCCATCGCGCCGCGCGCATCGGCAATCTGCTGCAGTGCGCGCTCAGGCTCATCGCGCTGCCAGTCGCGCTTGATCGACGCCTCGCGCGGCCACCACTGCGCTGGAAAGCGCGCGGCCGTGGACGCAAGGGCGGCATCGGCGTCAGCGCTCATGCCCAGCGCATCAAGCAGGGACACCAGTTGTTCGAGGACTGCCTGCGAATTGGCGCTGAGACTGGCAACATCGCGCAATTCGGCGCGGGCCTCATCCATGCGACCGGCGTCCACCAGCATCGCCGCCGCCAGCAGGCGAAAACGGGCATCGGCGGTGTACGTCTCGGACCATGCCCGGCACTGCTCGATCTGCGAATCCGTGGATGCGCCTTGGCGCGAGTGCACCTCCAGCAGCATTCGACGCCACCTCAGCCTGTCGGGATCAAGTTCGATCAGGCGCGTGGCGATTCGCTCGGCGTCCTCGAATTCGCGGCTGAGGAAATGCACCTCGGCCCGCGCGGCCATCGCGTCGATCATGCTTGGATCGATCTGCAGCAGCGCGTCGGCGGTGCTGGCGACGCGCTCGCGGTCGCCCAGTTGCGCACTGAGTTCGAGCAGCCGCTTGAGGATGTCGAATCTCTGCTGGT
>DATKJG010000467.1:0-8926 GCA_035543215.1 Phycisphaerales bacterium
GATTCTTGTGCGTACATGCATGCAACAACACTCCGGAAACGGGGAATGGGTATCCTACGAAAATGCCAAAACCGCGTCAATCCTGCAGACTCTTTGTCGGCTGCGGATTTGCGTGCACGTGAGGCTCCGGCTCCATGACCATCTCGCAGGCCAACCCGCCGTGGCTGGGGCCCGAGGACGGGCGAGACTCGATTATGACGGTCGGGCCCGAACGCCGCGAGGAAGCGTTGTCGCGGCTGCTGGCAGCCGATGGCGGCACCAATCCCGAGCATGCCCGGCGGTTCCTGCGCTATGCCCGCGACCACTCGGTGCCTCTGGATTGCCTGTGGGGCTCGGTGGATGCGCGTGGCAGATTCCAAGGCGTCGTGCTGGCCGTGCCTGGGGCCGGCCGCAGCGCCATGGTCTTCGCCAGCCATGGCCGCACCGAGGCGCAGCGAACCTGCACCGCCAGGCTGCTGAAATACGCCGGTGAATTGCTTCCAGGGGCCGGCGTATGCCTGGCGCAGGGCCTGCTCGATCCGGATGACCTCGAAGCCCACGAAACCTTTCACCGCGGCGGCTTTCGACCACTGGCGACGCTGACTTATCTCGAGCGGCCGCTGCGCACGCGCCTGCTGCCGCCCGAGCCCGATTGGCCCGAGGGCGTCAGCCTCGAATCGTGTGAGCGAACCGGCGACGCCGAACTCATCGCGACACTGGATGCGACGTACGAGCAGACGATGGACTGCCCGGCGCTGCGAGGCCTGCGCCAAACCAGCGACATTCTGGAAGGCCACCGTGCTGCGGGAGCCTTCGATCCACGGCTCTGGACGCTGCTGCGCGTTGATGGCCAGTCCAGCGGTGTGCTCCTGCTGAACGCGTCGAGCGATCGCGCAAGCATCGAACTCGTGTACCTGGGCCTGGCGCGAGGCGTTCGCGGGCGCGGCCTGGGGCTGCGGCTGCTGCAGCACGGACTGCGCCTTATCGCCAGCAGGCCGGAGCGATCAATGACGCTTGCAGTCGATCAGACCAACGCGCCGGCGCTTCGGCTCTATGAACGCGAGCACTTTCGTGCGGTGCTGCAGCGCTCGGCGCTGGTCCTGCCGATGCGCGCCGCGCGCGGCTGAAAAACCTGGCGCAAACACTTGACGTCCGCGCGCCACCAGCGGCAAGAGCATGCTGGCGCGAGACTTCCGGTCGTGCTGATGTGCATCGAGTTCATGATGCAGAAGTTCTCCACCGCGCGTCGACACGCGTGGATAACGTCGTGGAGAAAAAAACTTTGCGCGATCTTGACCTAGGAAACTCAACGAATTCCGCGCACCGCCTGCGCCAGCGTCGTTCACCCTCTTGAGTGACGCGCAAAGTTCGCTACATTCCCTCCCCGTCGCTCATGGATTCGAGCGATGGCGGCTGGCAAGGAACAGCCGTCTCGGTGCGCCTCGCCATGGAGTTCTCCTCCTCGAGGCGCGCCGAGGCGGGCCATTCAACTGACCGTTGGCCACGCCGGCTCGCACCGGCTCAGCGCCGGCGACCGGGCCGCCTTGGGGAAGGACTCGACGCCCGCTCAGATGCATTGATGTGTGGTTCACGCACGCCTTCGACGTGTGCCGGCTGTGACTGCGCCCATCCCGAATCGAACGCGTGCCTCATGGATGAAATGGACCTCCGATGGTCCTCAGCGACCGCGTGCCGCAACCCGGACGCGGCGTCAGGAGAACCCAGTGGACAGCGCGACCCAGACCGGCCTTGCCACCGTGACCCAAGTCCATGGCCGACGGCACGAGGCCGACGGTCGGGGCCGTGCCGGGAACGCCCAGCCCCAGCCGCCGCGCCGCGCCGCGCGGCGACCGGGGCGGGCCGCTGCCGCCGAGCTCATCGCCCAGGAATTGTCGCGGAGCATCGGCGCGAATCGCTACCAGATGTGGTTCGGGCAGGCGCAAATCGAAGCGACGGCGCAGCGCGTGAGCGTCGTCGCCGATTCGCCGTTCGCAGCCCGCTGGATCGAGACGCACTTCTCCCAGGTTCTGCAGGATGCAGCGATGACGGCGTTGGAGTCATCGTCGCCCGTAACCATCAGCATCAGCGCCGCGCCCGAGGCCGCCGCTGTCGAACGCACAGAGGCGTTGGACGGATCCTCCGCCGACCTGCGATCGCCAGCGCGCGGCCGAGGGCACGGCGATGCGCCCTCGAGCAACGGCCACGTCGAGCCTGTCTCGGCGCCGCGCTCGCCGCGCCTGCACAGCCTTGACGAGTTCGTCGTCGGCGGCAGCAACCGCCTGGCGCATTCGGCGGCATGCCGGCTGGCCGAGAGCGACGACCTGCGCGGCCTCTCGCCGCTGTTCATTCACGGCGAGTGCGGCGTGGGCAAGACGCACCTGCTGCAGGGCATCTGCCGCCGTTTCATCGAGCGCACCGGCTCCAGCGCCCGCGTGCGCTATGTCACCGGCGAGCAGTTCACCAACGAATTCATCGCCGCCCTGCGCACCGGATCGATCGAGTCATTCCGTCAGCGCGTGCGCAAACTGGCTCTGCTCGCCATCGATGACGTGCACTTTCTCGCCAACAAGGTGAAGACTCAGAGCGAGTTCCAGTGCACGCTCGACGCCATCGATTTCGGCGGGGCCCGCGTGGCCATGGCGTCCGACAATCACCCCAATCACATTCGCCGCTTCAGCCAGTCGCTCATCAGCCGCTTCGTGAGCGGCATGGTGGTGCGCGTCGAGCGACCCGAGCGCGAACTGCGCTGCGCATTGATCAGGCGATTGGCGGAGCGGCGCAACCTTCGCCTCAGCCAGGCGGCGATCGATGAACTGGCGGCCCAGGGCGGACCATCGGTGCGCGAACTGGAAGGCACGCTGACGCGCCTGGCCGCGTGGCGCGCCCTGGCCCAGACACCGGCCGGCGACGGAGAGATCGGCATGCTCCTGGTGCAGCAGGTGTTGCGCGAGGACCGCGTGCGACCCGCTCACATCGTGCGCATCGGCTCGGTGATCGATGCGGTCTGCCAGCGCCTGTCCGTCACCAAGGCGGATCTGGTCGGCACGAGCCGTCACAAGCGCGTCGTCGTGGGGCGCTCGATGATCGCCTTCCTGGCGCGCGAACTCACCACCATGAGTTTCCCGGAGATCGCCCAGGCGCTTGGGCGCGAGAACCATTCGACCGTGCACACCGCCGATCAGCGCCTGCGCCGGCAGATGCAGGAGGATCAGCACCTGGAACTCGACGGCAGCAACTCGACGACATCGCTGCGCGAACTGGCGGACCTGCTTCGGCGCGACGTGTGCCGCGCTTCGTAGCATCTGAACAACCGCATTGCTGATCGAAACGTGCGGTGTCGACGACGACCGTCGCGCTGCTACACTGCGCTTCGGCCATGCGTGCACTGATTTCGCGCTCTGCCAACTCGACGCTGATCGTCCTGATCGTCCTCGCCACCTTTGCAGGCGGGACGCGCAGCGCACGCGCGCAGTTCGTCGCCGACCCGTACGAATCCTCGATCGCGATGCTGCGGCAGGCCATTACGCCGCAGCGTGATGGCAGCCACCTGCCGCTTCTGTTCGCCCTTCGGCAGCTGCGCGATGCGGGCCTGGGCGGCCTGTTTCAGCAACTGGTGCAGCAGGCCAATCAGAAGGAACACTGGCCGATGCAGGTACACGCCGTGCTCGGGCTGGCCGAGATCGATCCGAAGAAGCAGATCGATCCGCACCTGATCGCGCAGGTGACGCCCGAGGCTCAGGAGGCGATCATCGCCAGCGCGCTCGACGCCAGGCTGCTGCCCGACTCGATGCTGAGCGAGGTGCTGGCGTCGGATCAACTCACGGCGATGACGCGGCTGTTCCTGCTGGCCGAGCGGCAACTGCTCAAGCAGCCCCTCGACATTCAAGAACTGGCGCGCCTCTCGAAGTCGGATGACAGTCACGTCGCCGGACTCTCCGCCGCACTGCTGGCGCAGAACGGCATCGCCGAGCCGCTCAAGTCGTTTGACACCCTGCTCGCCGCCAAACCCGCAAACGAACGCCTAGCGGTGACGCTCTGGCTCATGGACGGCGCGCGGCGATATCAGTTGACGGCGCTGTCGGACTGGATTGTCGGCGCCATGTCGCAGAAGGACGCTGATCCCGATGTCGTCTATCGCGGCACGCTGGCCCTGCTTTCGCTCGACCCGGCCCGCGGCGTGCCGGCGTGGGAGCGCTACCTTGGCGACAATCCATCGTTCCCGCACCGCGTGCGCTGCGGCACGATTCTTCTTGCCGCCCGCAGCAAGCCGCCGGCCTCGGCATACGACCGATTGCTGCCCGCGGCCAAGGATGAGGAACTCATCGCGCGCATCGCTGACGTCGGCAAGGCGCTGGCCAACAACAGTGATCCCGCGCCAGCCCTGATCGCCCTGCTCGATGTCGGACACGCCAAGACGAGCCTGTGGGCGATGGAGTATCTCAAGGAGATGCCCACCGACCAGAGCCGGCCGGTGCACGAATACCTGATCGACCGCATGAACGAACCCAAGGTGCAATGGAGCGAGGGCGTGGGCCAGGCGGTCGAGGCCACGGCGCGTCTGTTCGAGATCGATCCCGACGGTGTGCTGGCGCGACTGAGCAAGGCCGAGGACGATTCAGCCCTGCAGCAGGCGATTCTGCTGGGACTCTTCGAAACGACGTCGCCACGCGTCGGCGAGGCGGCGGCAGCGCTGCCTCGAATTGGCTCGGGCCGCGCTGATTCGCTGGCGCTGCTTCTGCAGGCCAAGCATGCGAAGTCATTGACGGCCGACCAGTTGAAGCAACTGGGCACGATCGCCTCCGGCGGCGGTCGCCTCTCGGAAATCCTGCAGGTGCAGGCGGCCTGGCTGTACCTGCGGCACTCGGGCAAGACCGAGCAGGCGATCGCCGAGGTGTTCACCAGGCAGCAATGATTCGAGTTGACCCTTGCCAAACACGATCCCGCTCAGTTCTCCCGATATCACCGATCACGAGATTCGTGCCGTGGTCGAGACCCTGCGCAGCGGGCGCCTGAGCATCGGTCCCAAACTCGAGGAGTTCGAGTCGCTCGTGGCAGCCCGCGTGCGCCGGCCCTACGCCATCGGCGTCAACTCCGGCACGTCCGGCCTGCACATACTCATGCTCGCGCTGGGCATCGGTCCGGGCGATGAGGTGATCACACCCGCGTTCTCGTTCGTCGCGTCGGCCAACTGTGTGCTCTACGTCGGCGCGACCCCCGTCTTCGTCGACTGCGATCCTCGAACCTACAACCCGCGCATCGAGGATGTTGAGAAGGCCATCACGCCGCGCACGAAGGCGATTGTGGGCGTCGAAGTCTTCGGCAATCCGTCGGGCATGGCCGAACTCGCCGCGCTGGCTGCCCGCCACGAGATCCACTTCATCGAGGACGCATGCGAGGGCCTTGGTGGACGCAAAGGTCCCGACCCCATCGGGCGCTTCGGTCGAGCCGCCGTGTTCGGTTTCTATCCCAACAAGCAGATCACCACCGGCGAAGGCGGCATGATCGTCACGCACGATGACAAGCTCGCCGACCTCTGCCGCAGCCTGCGCAACCATGGCCGCGCCGGTTCGAACATGTCCACCGGCACCGGGCCGATCTATTCGCACGGACACCCGCATGTGCTGCCCACGGAGGTTGCCCCGGGGTTGGGCTTCGGCCTGGGCGCGGCCTTGGGCGCGTGGCTGGTGCACGAGCGTGTCGGCTACAACTTCCGCATGAGCGAACTCAACGCGGCGCTGGGTGTGGCCCAGATGGAGCGCCTCGATGAAATCATCGAAGAGCGTCAGCGCGTCGCCGCCGCATACTCGCGCCGCCTCATCGGCAATCCCAACATCATCATCCCCACGGTCGATGAAGACACCTTCATGAGCTGGTGGGTGTACGTGGTGCGCCTGAACGATCAGTTCACTGCTGCCGATCGCGATCTGATTCTCGAGGGCATGCGCCGACACGAGATCGGCGTGAGCAACTACTTCCCGCCCATTCATCTGCTGCCGCCCTATCGCTGCCGCTTCGGTCACAGGGCCGGCGATCTCCCCGTGTGCGAATCCGTGGCGCAGCGAACCATCGCGCTGCCGTTCTTCAACCGTCTGACCGATGACGAGATCGACCTCGTCTGCCAGACGCTGGAGGTGATGATCCAGCGCGTGACGTTCGCCCGGGGCGAGTCAAAGTGAATGGCCGCTGACAGCCCCGCGAGATTGGGCTCTGATTGCCAATTCCTCCAGCGCCTCGGCATCCGTCTTCACGATGAGGTCGCGCCGCCGCCGGGAGTGCCGCTCGCGCATCAGTTCGATGGCGCGGCGAGCCCGTGCGGCCTCCGTCAGAGATTGGCGGGCTGAACCCAGTCGCTCGTGCAGTGCGGCGCGTACTGACGACAACCGGTATTGCTCCTGTGACTGCAGCGTGATTGAGAACGCGTGCAGCCGGAGCATCGGTGCATCAACCATGCCGGTGAGCGCGTCTCGCATCGCCCGTCGCGAGGCGGCGATTGCGCGCTGCAGTTGGCGGATGTGTTCTTCGAGGGCAAGCCGCTCGCGCTCGAGCATCGCGACCAATCGCTGCTCGCGCATCTCGACATGTCGCCGTGACTTGAGCAGTCCTTCGAATGGCAGGCCTGTGCTGGTCATGGGCGGTTCGATCAGCGACGGCGATTACCTCGCCCACGGCGCGCTCGTCCATGGCGAGCGTCTTGCCTCTTGGGGAGTCGCGCGTCGGGCTGAAGGCGTCGCCGGTTCCTCGCTGCGCACCACCGTCGCGCCCTGCGCCATCAGGTCGCTGGCGCGCTCGGCGAGCTCGTTGAGCCGACGGCAGGTGGGTTGCCAGGCCGCGCGCACGGCCCGCGCCTGCTGCAGGAATGCGTCGAGTTCATCCTTCATCGCGATCGCGGCGTCGGTCGCGGCATTGGTGCCTCGAACATACGCACCGATGCTGATCAGTTCCTCGGCCTCGGCATGGGCCGAGAGCAGCCGCAGCAACAGGCGGCGGGCCGATTGATGCTGGGTGTCGCCCACGTCGTCGGCCACGCGCGAGATCGAATCGAGCACGTTGATGGCCGGATAGTGCCCGCGGGCCGCCAGCCGGCGCGACAGCACCAGGTGGCCGTCGAGCACAGCACGCGCCGCGTCGGAGATCGGCTCATTCAGATCATCGCCCTCGACGAGCACTGCGTACAGGCCCGTGATCGACCCCGCGCCCTCGACGGTGCCGGCACGCTCCAGCAGGGCCGGCAGCATGGCGAGGACCGAGGGCGTGTAGCCGCGGGCTGCAGGCTGCTCCCCCATGCTCAGGCCGATCTGCCGCTGGGCCTGCGCGAAGCGCGTGATTGAATCCATCATCGGCATCACGTCGGCCCCGGCGTCGCGAAACCACTCCGCGACGGCGCAGGCCGCCAGCGCTGCCCGCACGCGCAGCAGCGGAGACTGATCGCCTGTCGCCACGACCACGACCGATCGCGCCAGCCCTTCGTCGCCCAGTGCGCCGTCGATGAACTCGCGCACCTCGCGCCCGCGCTCGCCGACCAGCCCGATCACGTTGATGTCGGCCGGGGTGTTACGCGCGATGGCGCCCAGGAGCGTGGTCTTGCCGATGCCCGAGCCGGAGAACACGCCGACGCGCTGGCCCTTGCCCAGCGTGAGCATGGCATCGATGGTGCGCACGCCGGTGGGCATTGGCTGAGTGATGCGCCGCCGACGCATGGCTGACGCGGGATCGGCCAGCAGCGGCATGAGCTGGGTGCCGATGGGGCGCGGGCCAGCATCGAGCGCCCGACCCAGGCTGTCGATCACCCGACCCAGCAGCGACTTGCCGACGGCGATCGCGTTGGCCGCCTGCTCGCCGATGACTGCCGCGCCGGGCGCGATCCCTGTCGCATGCGCGTGCAGCATGACGATGGTGCGCGGCCCGTCGAAGCCGATGATCTCGCCGCGCAGCGCTTCGCCATCAGCTCGTGCCGCTGCGCCGCCGCGGGCGCCGGCATCGATGCGCACCAGCGCGCCAACCGGCAACGCAAGATCATCGACCAGCAGCGTCAAGCCGCGCACGGTGCTTACCGACCCTGCCACCTCCATCGGTTGCAGCGCCGCAAGCGTTCGCATCGGAGCAGCCAGCGCCGTCATGGTGCGTTCGATGCCCGTTCCAACGGAGGTCGCTCGATCAGCCGGCCATCGCGCAGAAGCGCCTCGGCCAGCCGATCGAGTTGCGTGGCGATCGTCGCATCGACATGGCCGGCGACGGTCGCGACGACACAGCCGCCGCGACCGATGGTCGCGTCCTCATGCAGATGAATGTGAACTGATTCGCCCAGTGCAGCGACGATTTCCGGCAGGATTTGCTCGATGGCCGCGCGATCGCTGGGGTGGATCGCAACCTGAAGCGACCCCGGCCGTCGCAGGTGCCTGCACGCCTCGCGCAACTGGTTCGCGACGATCGCAGGATCGGTGTGAACCAGGCGATGCACGACCCGCTCGGCGAGGGCGAAGGCGAACCGCAGAATCTCCTCGCGCGAATCCTCGAGAAACTGATCGCGGCTCGCCTCCCAGTCATCAATCGCAGCGGTCCAGCGCTGAATGATCTCGGCGGACTCCTCGCGGGCCGCGCGCAGTGCCGATTCGCGTCCCTGGCGCAGGCCTTCCTCACGACCATCGATGAATCCCTGATCGAAGCCGATGACATGCGCTCGCTGTTCTGCCGCAGCGGCCAGGCGCGCGACATCGTGTTGCGCTTCCCGGACGATGATCTCCGCCTGCGAGCGCGCCTCGGCCAAGGCGCGCATGACTCGGGATTCGACATCGCCGATATCCAGCACGACGGGCGCGCGAGTCGGAGGCGCGGGTTGACCGGATTTCATCACGGGCATGGCGAAGTCAAATCCTCCATGCGCGCCGGATCGAGATCGCAAGAGTCCAGGCTCTCGTCGACGCTCTCAATCCCCCGGCCATGCACCGAC
>DATKJG010000468.1:0-4056 GCA_035543215.1 Phycisphaerales bacterium
GGGCCCAGATTAGCAGCCCGGGCATCTGCGGCGAGCCGGCCGCGACGATGCCGCCAAGCGCGATCAGGAACGTGCCGAGATAGAGCGGATGCTGCACGTGGGCGTACGGGCCGGAGGTGATCAGTTCCTTGTTCTTGCGCAGGTGGCCGCAGCCCCAGACGCGGACGAATATGCCGATCAAAGCCAGCCCGCAGCCGGCGATGTAGGTGGGCCAGTACGGCCGTGCCAGAAGCAGCACGCCTGCGGCTGCTGCATAAGTCACGATCTGGCGAAGGGATATGCGACTCATCCTTTGATTGGCTCTGCTGAAATCGAAACGCCGAGACTGTACGACGGACCCCCGAGGGCCTGACATCTATCGGCAACGCGCGCGAAGGGACTCGAACCCCTAACCGTCGGTTCCGAAGACCGATGCTCTATCCAATTGAGCTACGCGCGCTTGGGATTCGCACATGATAGCCGCCCAACGGCACGTGCGCTTCACGCACCGTCCCTGAGGTAGGATTGCGATCCTGCGCGGTGATTGAGTAACGCTGCGCGCTTCACCATGCTGCGCATCGACGACTTCCGCCGCCTCGCTCTGTCCATGCCGCAGGCGGTCGAAGGCGCGCATATGGGGCATCCGGACTTCCGCATCAAGGGCAAGATCTTCGCCTCGCTCTACGGCCAGGAGAAGGGCCTGGCCATGGTCAAGTTGACGCCCGAGCAGCAACGCCGGCTGATCAAGGAACATCCCGCGATGTTCGCGCCGATCAGCGGCGGATGGGGCAGGCAGGGCGCGAGCCAAGTACGGCTCAATGAGGCGGATGCCGACGCCGTTCGCGCCGCGCTCATGACAGCCTGGCGCAACACGGCGCCCGCGAGCCTGCTCGACGAATCGATCTTCACACCGAAGGCGGTCTTCTTTGAGTCGCCCGCTGGATTCCGGGCTTGGCTGAAGAAAAATCACAAGCGTGCCAGCGACCTAATCGTCGGGTTTCACAAGACGCACACGGGCCGGCCGACGATGACCTGGCCACAGTCCGTCGCCGAAGCCCTGTGCTTCGGCTGGATCGATGGCATTCGCAGGCGACTGGATGCTGAGCGATACACGATCCGCTTCACGCCGCGGCGCGCGGGCAGCGCCTGGAGCGCGATCAACATCCGCATGATCGCTGAACTCGAAGCCGCCGGCCGAATGACCGACACGGGACGCAAGGCATTCGAGGCGCGTCCGCACAAGACCGGGCCGAAAGCGAAGGGATACTCCTACGAGCGCCGCAGCGCGGTATTCGACGCCAAGCGGTTCAAGGCGTTCAAGCGCGAGCGTGATGCCTGGAAGTTCTTCGAGGCTCAACCGCCGGGCTATCGCCGCAACGCCACGTGGTGGGTCATGAGCGCCAAGCAGGAGGCGACGAAGGATGCTCGCCTGGTGCGATTGATGAGAGCCTCGGCAGCGCGCAAACGGCTGACCTGATTGCTCATCGTCGGATCAAGGATTCGAGGTGGCGCTGGCAGGCGTGGCAGCGCTTGAAGTCGCCGGTGCGGCAGTGAACTTCAGGCCGATGATGGCGACGATCAGAAGCAGGAGAAACGCCATGCGGCCCGTTGTCACCGGCTCGTTGAGCAGCGCGATGCCGAGAATCGCCGTGCCAGCCGCGCCGATGCCAACCCAGACGGCGTACGCCGTGCCGATCGGAAGCGTGCGGGCCGCGACCGCCAGCAGGTACATGCTCGCGATGATCGCTGCGATCGTGAAGACGCTCGGCCAGAGCCTCGTGAATCCGTTGGTGTACTTGAGCCCGATGGCCCAGCCGACTTCGAGCAAGCCCGCGATGATGAGAATGATCCAGGCCAAGACGACGCTCCTGTTCAGATCGCGCTTCGATTCGCCGCGCTCCGCGGGTGAATGGCTTGGACAATAGACCTGCCATGGGGCGCATGCAACCGGTATGCTGCAGGGCCCGTTCCGCCGAGACGAGGGACGCCCATGGCCATCGACTATCAGCAGCGCATCGATCGACTGCTTCGAACCATCACGCTGATCCAGGGCGGGCGCGGCTGGACGCCCGCCACGCTGGCAGCGGAGATGAACTGCGCGACGCGGACAATCTATCGCGATCTCACTCATCTCAAGGATGCGGGGATTCCGATCTCGTACGACACGCGCACGAAGCGCTACGCCATCGCGGGCGAGTTCTTCATGCCGCCCGTGCAGATGACGCTGGAGGAATCGCTGGCGCTGGCGGCACTGTGCGATCATGTCGCCGGCCGTGAGCAGATTCCTTTCCTCAGGGCCGCAGCTCGCGCCGTGAACAAGATCGAAAGCCTCCTGCCGCTGGAACTCAAGAAGGATCTCGCCGAGCGGCGCGACAAGGTCTCGATCAAGACGGCGGCAGCGATGGAGCCCGACGGCACCGCCGACGTGTACGACCGCGTGCAGGCAGCGCTGGCCTCGCGCACGCTGCTGCGCTGCAAGTACGACTCCGCGGCGGCCGAGCGGGAGAAGCGGCCGCGCGCCAAGGACGGTGAGTTCGACCTGGCGCCGTATGCCCTGTTCTTCTGCGTGCGCGCCTGGTATGTGATCGGACGGCGCAACGACCGCGATGATCTGCGCATCATGAAACTCAGCCGCTTCACCAAGGCTACGGCGACCGATCGGCCGTATCCGCCGCCGCGCAGCTTCACGCTGGAGAAGCACCTGGGCAACGCCTGGCGCATGATGCGCGGCAAAGATGTCGAGATCGAATTGCGTTTCGACGCCGAGTTCGCCGAGACCATCGCCGACACGCGCTGGCACAAGACGCAGGACATCCAACAGCATCCCGACGGCTCGTGCACGTTTACGGCGACAGTATCTGGATTCGAGGAAATCGTCTGGTGGATTCTCTCGATGGGCCCGCATTGCAAGGTGATCAGACCGAAGGCGCTGGCCGATCGCGTATGCGATCTCGCAGCCGCGACCGCGGCGGTGTATGCAACATAAGCCCATTCCATTCAGTTGACGCACGCTCCAATAGCAATATTTTGATGTCGCTCCAGGTTGAGCCGCCGCCTCCCATGCAAGTCGAGAAGATTCATGATGTGCGGACGCACCTGGCGGAGGCCGGACACATGAGCAGCAACAACGGCAAGGGACCCAAGCGCATCGGCGTCCTGAACTTCAAGGCGACGCGACTGCTGGCGTTCATCGTGATCTCGACCGCCGTCCTCGTCTGCGCTGCGATCTGCGTCGCTGCGGTCTGGGAATACGTGGCCACCGACTTCGCGTGGCGCGCCCTGGCCAGCCTCGGGATCATCTCCGCCGCGACTGCTGTCTTCGTCTCGCTCAACGAAGGCTTCGGCCCGCTCATACGCGAATGACGCGACACGCCATCGATGTTCTCCCGTCGAGTGGCCGGCACTATGATCCGTGCAAAGGAGAACCGACATGACCGCTCAGACTGCCAGCGCTGCTGCAGCACAGATTCATCAATTGAAGTTCGCTCGCTTCTGCACGAAGAAGATTGTCGAAGGTATTCCTGCAGACAAGATGTGCACGATCCCGCCCGGCTGCGCCAAGCACGCGCTGTGGGTCATCGGCCACCTCGCCTGCACCGACGACTATTTCCTTATGGAGTTCGGCGGCCGCAAGAGCGCGGTGCCCGAGGCGTGGCAGAAGATCTTCGGCATGAACTCGACTGCGAGCGCCGACACGAAGATCTATCCACCTGTCGATCAGGTTCTCAAGACGCTTGACGCCGGCCATGCCGCCGTCATCAAGTGGCTGGAGACGCTCACGCCCGAGCAACTGGAGAAAGCAATGCCGGACGGGTGGCAGGCGTATGCCCCGACACTGGGCGATGTACCGGGGTTTGGCGCCTGGCACGAGGGATACCACGCCGGCCAGTTGTCGGCCGTGCGCAAGGGACTGGGTCTGCCCGCGGCGTTTGGATGATCGATCGCGCCGCATTCGGGTTGCGACGAAATGTGTGGGGTGATTCTCGGCGCCAAGTCGCGTGCGACCGGCCACTGACGCGTGGATGCTGCGCGCCCTTCGCTGGATCGAAAAGCGAGTACGATTTTGGTATGTCCGTC
>DATKJG010000469.1:0-3611 GCA_035543215.1 Phycisphaerales bacterium
GCCAAGGCGACCGCCGAGGCGCAAGTCGTGGCGATGCCCTTCTACAAATCGAAGTGATCGGTTTGGTGTCACTCACGCGCGTCGGCGTGAATTCGCGCGTTTCTTACGCGCCCCTTTCTTCTTCATTCGATTCTCTGCCAGGGCGATCGCCTCGCGGATGATCTGCTGATACATCTTTCCAGCTTCCCCGCCGCGGGCTGGCGGGTTGAACACGCCGTCCTTGAATAGCGAGCCCTTGCCCGACTCGCGGTTGGAAAGCCACACGCGCGGATTCTCAGCCGCGAGGATCTGCGCGAATCCGCCAAAACTCCTCACACTATCAGGCGCTGCTTCGAGGATGTCCACGTCTGCTGCCCAGTAGCCGCGATGCTTGATGAGCAGCCACGCGCGGTCGCCGCCGCCCATGCTTCCGCCTGTGCGCACTAGCACCCATCCACCCTTGAGTTTCACGCCGTCGAGCGTGAACTTGATCTCATCCTTCTCAATGGCGCGATCGATGGCGGCGTCGCTGTCGTCGTCACCCTCGAGTTGCCATGTGCCCTCGTCCCACAGCATGACGATGCCGGCGCCGTAGCCCTCGGGAATGACGCCTTCGAAAGCGGCATAGTCCAGGGGATGATCCTCGGTCCTCATCGCCAGGCGCTTGTCGCTCGGCCGCAGCGACGGCCCTTTCGGCACGGCCCATGACAGCAGGACGCCGCGGTGCTCCAGACGGAAGTCGTAATGCAAGTGTCCGGCGAGATGCTTCTGCACGCAGAAACGCCGGGCCTTCGGCTCGCGCGCCTGCCGTGGCTTGGCGCTGGCTGAGGAGGTCGCCCTCCGCCTCGGCTTGCCGCCAGGTTCAGGCGTGCGCGTGAAGTCGCGCTTGGCGCGGTACTGCTTCAACGAGCGTCGGGCCATGATTTCTCCACGAGCGGACGCCGGTGGTTGTCGCGCAGCGGCGTCGTTCGATTGCGTTCGGCTATTCTGACACAACGGCTCGCGGAGGCCCAATCCATGGAAGTGCTGATTCTGCTGCTGCTGATCGCCTTCACCGGCGTGCTGGTCATGTCGGAGATGGCACTGGTGTCATCGCGCCGCGTGCGACTTGAGCACGCGGCCAATCGCGGCAGTCGCGGTGCGGCGGCAGCGCTGCAACTGGCTGCCTCGCCCACGCGGTTCCTCTCAGTCGTTCAGGTTGGCATCACGCTGTCGGGCATCGTGGTTGGGGCCTTCGGTGAGGCCACCATGGCCCACCGATTGCAGGCGCTGCTCGAACGCTCGGACGCCGTCCGGCCATACGCGGGTCCGATCGCCACGGGGCTGGTGGTGCTCGTCATCACCTACGTCTCGGTCATGCTGGGAGAACTGATTCCCAAGCGCTTGGCGCTCGCGGCGCCGGAGCGCATCGCCGCCCTGACCGCGCCGCCGATGACGGCACTGGCGTACATCGCCGCGCCAATCGTCTCGTTTCTCAGTTTTTCCACCGATTTCACCTTGCGGCTCTTCGGCGTCAAGATGAAGACTGATGAAGTCACGGCGGACGACATTCGAGGCCTGATCGAGCAGGGCACGCAAAGCGGCGTGTTCCTGGAGAAGGAGCGTGAACTCGTCGAGCGCATTTTCCGGCTCGGCGGACAGCGCGTCAGCAGCCTGATGGTGCCGCGGGCCGACATCTCCTGGCTCGAGGCCGATGCCCCGGCCGAGCGCATCCGCATCGCCGTCGCCACCGAATCGCATTCGCATTTTCCCGTCTGCCGCCGGGGCTTGGACAACCTGCTGGGCGTGGTGCATCTCAAGGACATGGTCAAGGCTGGCCTGCTGCAGAAAACCATCGACCTGAAGGTCCTGGCACGTCAGCCGCTGTTCGTGCCGGAGGTCATGCCGGCCCTGAAGGTCCTGGAGGAGTTCCGCAAGGGGCAGACGCACATCGCCTTCGTGCTCGATGAATACGGCATGCTCACGGGCCTGATCACGCTCAACGACCTGGTCGAGAGCATGCTCGGCCACATGTCGCGCGCCGGCGAAGACTCCGAGCCGCTGGTCGTGCGACGAGCCGATGGATCGTGGCTGATCGATGGCGCCCTGCCAGTGGCCGAATTGAAGTCGCTCATGGAGGTCGACGTCCTGCCGAACGAGCGTCGGACGACCTTCAACACCATCGCCGGCTTCATCATGACCTATCTGGGCCGCGTGCCGAGCACGGGCGACACGTTCACGTGGCAGAAGTACCGATTCGAGATTGTGGACATGGACCGCCACCGAATCGACAAGGTGCTGCTGAGTTTCGCGCAGGCCGGTGACGGCGATCGCCTGCACAGCGAAGAGCCGGAGTAAGCCGAATCAGATCACCACTTCTGTCCAAGCCACGCCTCGTACGACGCCTTCTGCGCATCGCTGGCATCGCGCATCTTGCGAAGCGTCCATCGGCCATCGGGCTTGCCGGCGAGTGTGATCTTGACGCTGCGCAACTGATCTCGCCGGAAGTACGTGATGCTTGCTTCCTGCCCGGGCTTCAGGCTGCGCAGGCGCGCCTCGAGCGTGGCCGCCGTCAAACGCCTGCCATCAAGCGCGAGGATCTCATCGCCCGGCAGCAATCCCGCGGCGTAAGCGGGGCCGTCAGAGAGCACAGAGGTCACAGTGGTCTTGCCCGCCGGCGCGGGTGGCAGGGTGGCTGCTGAACTCGCGCTGCCCACAGGCGCGGCTATGGCGCCGCCATCGCTGAGGTTCAGGCCGAGATAGGCCTTCATCTTCGGCTCAGCCGGACGCGATTGCGGTGCGCTTGTTGGTTGATCATCACTCCCGGTCCTCGCAGGCGGCGTGCTCTCATCGGCTTGCTCGCCGTCGCCTTCACCGCTCCCGCCTCCGCCGGTGCGCGCGCCGCGTCCGCCTCGCCCGCCGCGTGCTGCGCCCCCTTGATTCTCACTCTCGCTGGCTGGCCGGAAGTACAACTCGACGCCGATCGCTTCGAACGCCCGCTCGAAATCCATCGGTTGCGCGCCCCTGATGTGGCGCTCGAAGAGATCATCGAAGTCCGCTCCGCTCAACTCCTCGACAATGCGATGCAGGTCGTCCGTCGTGTAGCCCTTCTTATCCTTCAGGGGGAATCGTTCGTAGAGCGTGCGCATCACGTCGTCGAGGTTCGCCTTGCCTTCGCTTCGGCGCCGCATCTCCAGGTCCAGCAGCAGGCTCACGAGTGAACCCTTGCCGTAGAAATCGACCGTGGAGTTGGCGTCATCGGGCGTGCGCACGCCGTAGTGAATCCACGAGTCGAAGGACGCCTGCGCGAGGCTTTGCACGAGATCGCCCGGCTTGTTGCGCATGGCGTCGATGGCATCCGCCAGCGACTCGAGATGGCGCGCCGGCTGGGTGAATCCCGCGCGCACCAGCACCAGCGGCGCGTAGTAACTGGTAGTGCCCTCGGCCACCCACAGCAAGTCGGTGTAGTTCTCGCGCTGGTAGTCGTAGGGGATAAGTCCCGCCGGCCGGAACGACTTGATGTTCCAGGTATGGAAGAATTCGTGCGATACGAGGCCGAGGAAGCGCTGGTACGTGGCCGGTTCCTCGAGCGCGGCGCGCGTGGTCTGAATGATCGTCGAGTTGACATGCTCGGTGCCGCCGCCCGCGCCCAC
>DATKJG010000470.1:0-3554 GCA_035543215.1 Phycisphaerales bacterium
CCCCGCCAACGGCAGCGGCTGTGGCCGCCAGTCCGACGATGTTGCACACGACAATCGCCAGCACGTGCCACTTCCAGCGCGGCATGGCATCCATCGCGACCCACGAAAGGGCGCGGACGTAGCGGTCAAACTGCCCACCGAGTCGCGACAAGCCAACAGAGCCGCGCCGGGGTGCAGGTGCGGCGGCATCGTCGATGGCCGGGGCTGCGTCGGGAGGTTGGACAGGCGCGTGCGTCAACACCTACAGGCTATCGTCAAACCGCGCAGCGCATCTTCCGATCAGGCCATCTCGTGGTCGAACTTCTCGAACCACGCTGCCAGTTTCGCTGAGAAGGTGTTCCCATCCCAGTCGCTGGCGATCAGGCGCGGATACTGGAAGCGATCGACATCGTGGGACACGGCTGAGCGCGGATCGGCGTTGATGCACGCCCGCTCGAAGCCGGCTTCACGAAGCAGCCGAATGGTATCGGCGGAGTAGTCCGTGCGCTGCCCGATTGGATATGCGAAACTCGTCACCGGCTGCTGCACAATCGATTCAAGCGTCCGCTTACACTCGACAATCTCGTATCGCTGCTCCTCAATGCTGAGCGAGCCCAGCGAAGGGTGATTGACCGTATGAGCGCCTATCTCAATCAGGCCGTCTGCGGCCAGTTGCCGCAGCTGTTCCGGTGAGCAGGCGCGGCACGAGCCTCGCGGGCCCACCGCCGGCTTGGACAATCGCTGCAGTTGGCGCAGGGCGTCTTCGCGGACGCCGACGCTTGGCGCAGACCGCAACGCATCCCAGAGTTCGCGATACATGCGCTGGCGCGGCGTCCACCGGGCCAGGCGCTCGGCCCGCTGCTCGTAGGCGAAGAAGCGATTGTGCTGCTGCCATCGCCAGCGCAGCCAGTGCAGACGTGCATCGGCGCCCAGCCTCCATTCCATGCGGCGCTCACCCACTGTCAGTGTGACCTCGGGCGGCATGCGGCCCCGCTGCAGCAGCAGGCGATCCAGTTCATCCCACCAGAACTCCTGTCCGCTGCCGACGTATCCGCTGGCCACGAAGACCGTGCCGGGGATGCCGGCGCGTTCCAGGAATGGCTTGGCGACCATCAGGTTGTCGATGTACCCGTCATCGAAGGTCACCACGACGCTGCGTGGCGGAACCCGGTCGGCCTTGAGAGCGGCATCGACATCGCGCAGTCGCATGGGCGTGCAGTGCGCCGCGATCACGCGCATGTGGGCGGCGAAATGCTCCGGATGCACGCGCACGCCCCAAGGATCGCGCGAGGGATCGGAGATCGAGTGGTAAAGCAGAATGAGCGGCAGTCGCGGCGCCGTATCCCCCTTCCCGGGCCACGATGGCGTCGTCTCCTCGCGCGGCGCGGTCACCGCGCGCCTCCACTTCGCTGGCCATCCTTCACGGCTCGCACAGCGATGATGACTTCGTAATCGCGATCCTCGCGATCCAATTCCTCGCGTGTCAGTTCCTCAGTCGTCAGGCCCTGCAACAGGCAGATTGCGGCGAAGGAATTGCCGTAGGCCTTGACGTTCAGGTCCCTGTCACCGAACGCCTCGGCAAAGAGTGTGCGAGCCGCCATGCTGGTGAAGCGCCAATAGTCACCCCAGTGATCCATGTCGAAGCGGCAGATCTGGCTGATGCCGGCCAGGGTGACCAGCGCCACGCCGCCGGGCTTCAGCGAGCGATGCAGCGATGCGATGGCGGCTCGCACATCCGAGATGAACATCAGCGTCTGAGTGCAGATGAAGCAATCGAATGCCGCCTCGGGAACGCCGCGGCCGGAAACCAGGTCGCCCACGATAGTGACGTCAGGCTGCTTCTCTACATGGAGCACATCGCTCTGCGTGATGCGGTCACCGCCGAATCGCTTGGAGTACGTACGGTCGCCGATCTCGATCACCCGCCCACGGATATCAGCAGCGTGCTGCCCGAGGAAGGCGTTGATGTAGTAGCGGTCGATGGGCGTGCCACCGCGATCAAGACCGAAGCAGCGGCTGACGGGGTTGGTGGATGCCAGGAGTTTGGCCCGGCTGCGGCGGCGCATCGCTGCCACAAGCGGGCGTGGCAGCGCGGATTTCACAAGCGACCGGATGCGGTCAGGCGCGGACATGAAAGTAGAGTATCGGCCTGTGCGATCGTTGCAGCCAAATCCCGCCCTGCGGGCTTGCTATTGCAGACCAACGAGAATCGTCGACTCGCGCAGGGAAGGCATACCGACAGCCTGAAAAAGCACGAACCTTCTAGGCAATCGACGCATCTGGCAGCGGCCAAGCGGGTGACCGGGTTCGAACCGGCGACATTCAGCTTGGGAAGCTGACGCTCTACCAACTGAGCTACACCCGCACTGTACAGCCTCGGATTATACCTGAGGTACCATGGCCGCGCGCCTCGGCGTCGGGGCAGGCGAATCATGCCTCGCCGTCGGAATCGTCTGCGTCTCGCGCCGGCGCTTTGAGGACCTCGACGCCCGCCACCTGTCCAAGTTGCATGGTCAGTCGAAGTCGATCTCCAGCGCGCGGCGGGCGCGGGCAGATCTCATCTCGAATGCGCAACACGACAGGTCGATTCGTCTCGCGACGTGGCAGCAGGCGCGCCTTGACATCATGTACGAGTTCGCCCTGCGTCAGCGTGTTGACCTGCAGAACCCGGACCTTGACAAGGCCTGTCGCTGGAAACTGGTCGGACATTGACGACAATGGTATCTGCGAACGGCGTGCCTGCGTCAGGCGCCGCCGCGGCAGTCAGAAACCGACTCTTAGCGCATTCCACATTGAATCCCGACGCCATATGAGCCGTGCAATCTACCATGCTGCAAGCACTCGAGACGCCCACATGATCCTGATCGTTGAAGACGAGCTGGAGATCGCGGAGTTGATGCGCTTTCACGTTGAGCGCGAGGGACTGGCCGGACGTATCGTGCAATCGGGGCGCCTGGCATTGCAGGCGGTCGAATCCGAGCAGCCGGACCTGATCCTTCTGGATCTCATGCTGCCTGACCTCGATGGGCTGGAGGTCTGCCGGCGACTGAAATACAAGCCCGAGACGCGAACGATTCCGATCCTGATCGTCTCGGCCAAGGGTGATGAAGCGGATGTCGTGGCCGGGATCGAACTGGGGGCCGATGACTACGTCACTAAGCCCTTCAGCCCGAAGGTGCTGATGGCGCGGATCAAGAACATTCTGCGGCGCCACAGCGGCGACCTGTCGGCGTCTGAGGTGCATGCGTCCTCCAATGCGCGCAGTCTGGGCGATGGCAGCCTGACTATCGATGTCGATCGACACGAGGTGCGCGTGAACCAGCGCAGGGTCGATCTGACCGTGACCGAGTTCGGCATCCTGCAGTATCTCGCGGGCAAACCGGGGTTCGTGCGCACGCGCGACCAGATCATCGCGGCGGTGCACGGCGACAGCGCGGTGCTCTCGAGCCGCACCGTCGATGTGCACGTCACGGCTCTGCGTCGCAAACTCGCCGATCTGGGCGGTATGATTCAGACGGTGCGCGGCGTCGGATACCGCCTGGTCGAGCCGGCCGTCGTGCCTGATGACGACGACG
>DATKJG010000471.1:0-2555 GCA_035543215.1 Phycisphaerales bacterium
CGCGCACCTGCATCCCGCGAGGATGCGCGCACAGAGTGTGTGTAAATGAGGTGAACATGGGAACGGTAACGGGGCATTCGTCGCCTTCATCGCGGTGCGCACGATTCCCTACCCATGGGCCAAGACGCGGCCTGGCGCGCGCAAAGTGTCGCAGTTGATGACGCCGGTCCTTTGCTGACAAGGGCTTAGCGAGGCAGAAAATCTCTCGATGGTCCCGCAACCCATCACGGCCTGGCGCGCGCGATCTGGGGGGACGGGCCGGTACACTGCCAACACACGCCCGATCGTCGATCCGCGATCTCTTGCACGGAGATTCCGACGCCATGGCCAAACGCACCACGCATCGCAGCAGCAGGGGCACGAAGTTGTACGCCGTCCGCGGCAAGGGCGGGAAGTTCAAGGACATCCAGACCTACAAGCGGGCCCACACCGCCGACATGCGCCGCACAAGCAAGGCCGAGAGGGCGGGCAAGAAGGCGCGCGCGAAGTAGTCTCGCGCAACTCGGCGCCAGCAAGTCCCTCACGGGCGCAGGGAAATCGTTGCGGACGAGGACGCCATCCACGCATCTGTCGCTGAAGGAACGGCTCCGCGTGGGAAGCCATGGGCGATGGATTCGATAGCACCGTGCGCGACGGCGGTGCACAACGATGAACTGGCGGCGGGCGCGAGTCGCGGGCTGCGATGCGGCGGGATGACCGACGACGCCCGCTATCATCGCCACATGACCGCTGGTCCGCTCACCGCTTCCGCGCGCGATGTCTTGCGCCTGGCGCACAGCCCCGATCCGGATGACGCGTTCATGTGGTGGCCGCTGTTCGCGCTGAACGGCGAGCGGCCGCGCATTGATACCGGACGATTCACGTTCGAGCAGATGACCTGCGACATCGAGTCGCTGAATCAACGGGCGATCGCGGCGGCGGCGTCCGCGACGGCTGGGAGCGATGCGCTGGAGATCACTGCCCTGAGCTGCGCGACGTACCCGCGCGTCAGGAACCTGTATGCGCTGACCGCATGCGGAGCGTCGATGGGCGATGCGTACGGGCCGAAGATCGTGGCCCGATCGAACCTGACGCTGGATGATCTGCGACGGCCGGAAGTCGTCATCGCCATTCCTGGCGAAGGCACGACGGCCTTCGCCGCCATGAGCATGTTGCTTGGGCCGGGCCGATTCCGTTTCAAGTCGATTCCATTCAAGGACATCATCGAGCGCGTGGCGAACGGCGAATTCGCAGCGGGGCTCATCATTCACGAAGGGCAACTCACCTTCGAATCCAGCGGCCTGCGGCAACTGGTCGATCTTGGCGAGTGGTGGAAGCGGACGCATGACCTGCCCCTGCCGCTGGGCGTCAACGCCATTCGGCGCGATCTCGACTCCCTGCATGGCAAAGGCACGCTGAAGCATGTTGCGAACCTGTTGCGGCAATCCGTCGATCACGCCCTCGCGCATCGAAAGCAGTCGGTCGCCTACGCCCTGCGCTTCGCGCGCGACATGACCAGCGATCTTGCGGATGAATTCATCCGGCTGTACGTCAACAAATGGACGCTCGAGTTCGGCGAGACCGGCCGCAAGGCCGTGCGCGTCTTCCTGAGCGAGACGCATCGGGCAGGGCTCACGCCCGACACCGGAGCGATCGATTTCGTCGGCTGAGTGCAGCACGCGTTACACCGGTGTTACGAACATGGGGCGATGCGGGTCGTTGAATCTCGGAAGGCTGCGCCGATCCGATCCCGGCATCGGTCGCGGTCTTCCAACCCATCACCCGCGTGCAGGAGGTTCGACCATGGCCAGGCTGACGATCACCGCAAGTTCGTTCTGTGTGCTGCTTTCAACAATCCTGCCTCTGCAGGCATTCGCCGCCAACGCCATTGAGGACAAGGGCCGGCTGGAGGCCGTCACGGTCTATCGCGGCCAGGCGCTGGTGACGCGCGTACTCGCGATTCCCGGCGAGACCGGCCTGCGCGAAGTCGTCGTCACCGATCTTCCGGAGCAGGTCGTGCCCGGCAGCCTGTACGCCGAGTCGAGCGATGGCATCGAGGTGCGTTCGGTGATCTTCCGCCAGAAGCCCGTCGCCCAGGATGTGCGCGAGGAAGTGCGGGCGCTCGACGTGAAGATCCGCGAGGTGCAGGATCAGATCTGGACCAACACGCAAAGCCTGACGTTGCTGGCATCGCGCAGCGCGCTGCTCGACAAACTCGAGCAGTTCACCGCTCCCACCGCCAACGTCGAACTGACCAAGGGCGTTCTCGATCCGGCCGCGCTCAAGGAAATCACCTCGTACCTGATCGAACAGCGTGCCGCGGCCTCGCAGGCGGACCTGCAACTGCAGATGGAGAAGCGCGACATGGAGGAGCGCCTGGCTGTGCTGCAGCGCGAGCGCCAGGAACTCGCGGGCGTGCCGGCCCAGACGGCACGCGAAGCGGTCGTGTTCGTCAACGTCGCCCGGCCGGGCGGCGAATTGCGCCTTCGCTATCTCGTTAATCAGGCGACCTGGTCGCCTTCGTACACCGTGCGCGCCGGCGATGACCGCAGTGCGGTCAATGTCGAATACCACGC
>DATKJG010000472.1:0-3762 GCA_035543215.1 Phycisphaerales bacterium
ATCGTCGCCGCCGTCGCGCTGTGGTGGTTCATCATCATGTGGACAGGCGTCGAAGGCGCGGGCGATCGCATGAGTCGCGAAACCATCGGCCGCATCTTCCAGGTCGAGGGCAAGCCGCTCACGCGCATCATCGATCCGTACTACTTCTATCGGATCATCGTGCTGCTGGTGCCGTGGGTCGTGCTCTATGTGGCGGGGCTCGCCTCGCCGTGGATCAGGGAAATACGCATGACGCGCGGCTCGCGCCTGCTGTGGTGGCTTTGCGCGATCACCATCGCCTCGCTGCATCTCTCGCTCAATCGCCGCTGGTATTACCTGCTGCCGGTGATGGCTCCGCTCAGCGTGCTGATGGCATGGAGCGCGCTGGCCATCGGCGAGGCGTTGCTGGAGCGCAGCCGCGTGCTGGTCTGGCGCGCGATCGTGCTGATGCACATCGCGGCAGGGCCGCTCATCCTGATCTACCTGCATGGGGGCAAGCCCGCGCTGCTGCAGCCCAGCGTGCTGACGATGACGATTCTGGACGCGATCGCTGCGATCGCCGCGGTGATCCTCCTGGCCCGGCCGCGTGCCCGTGAATCGGCGGCGCGCGGCCTGATCATCGCGGGCATCGTCAGCATTGCGTTGATGGTCTGTGCAGGCCTTCGCGCGACGTTCTGGAACATCGAACGCTTCAACCGGCGTGACTTCTCGCTTGAAGTCGGCCGCAGCGTGGGTGGCCCTTCCGACTTGGTCCTGCTTGGCAATCACGATGACTGGCAGCAGGAACAGTACTACCTGCACCGCGCGATTCCCTCGTATGAGCGGCCGGACGCCCTGGCCGCCGCGGTGCGCGAGGCAGTTCGCGGGGGCCGCAGCGTCTGGGTGCTGACGAACTCGCGCAAGCCGTTGCAGGCCCCGCTTCGCAACGTGGAACTCACCGAGGAACTCCGCCGCGCCATCGAGGAAGGCGAGGATGTGACGCTGTGGCGCGTCGATGTCCGGCCGCCGCGGTAGGTCATTTGGCCCTCGTATCGTGGTTGCAAAAAGCCCCCGGTCAATGACCGGGGGCTATGTGATTCCGAACTGACCGACGTCGACGTTCAGCCACCCTTCTTGATC
Organism: Phycisphaerales bacterium; assembly: GCA_035543215.1. Taxonomy (GTDB): domain Bacteria; phylum Planctomycetota; class Phycisphaerae; order Phycisphaerales; family SM1A02; genus DATKJG01. Next base: position 1,099 of record DATKJG010000472.1, read on the forward strand.
GGCGTGGCGGGAATAGCGGCGCCGGCGGCCTTCTCTTCATTGGTCTTGGGAGCCTCAGGCTTCTCTTCCTCGACCGGGCCGGGCGTGGCCTTGCCCGCCTTCTTCAGCAGGCCATCGATCTTCTCGGCCTTCTCGGTCATCGGGGCCATGGGATGCATGCCGTTGAAGCGCACGATGCCTTCGGGATCGATGATGGCCACGTGTGGGATGCCGCGCACCCCGAACTCGGGGTTGAAGACGTTCTCCTTGGTGAAGGCGACATCCCAGGTCATGTCCTTGTCCTTCATGAAGGACTTCATGAGTTCGAATTCCTTCTCGGGGTTGCCTTCGGTGTCGATGGGCTGGGCGCCGCCGCCGGGATAGTGCTTGCCCTGCGGGCTGGTAACGCCGAGGATGACGACGTCGTAGTCCTTGTAGCGTTCCTGCAGATCGTGGACCTTGGGGAACGAGGCGATGCACGGCCCGCACCAGGTAGCCCAGAAATCAACGACGACGACCTTGCCCTTGAACTGCTCGAAGCCGGTGATGGGCTTCTCCGTGCTGGACCACAGGAACGTCACGGCCGGGGCCTTGTGATCGATGAGTTCGCCGCGGGCGGCTGCGCCGTTGAGATACGCGACGCTGTTCTCCAACGACTCGATCATGCGCTTGTTGGGCTTCTCCTCGGCCTTGGCCTTCTCGATCGCCGCCGCATAGAGGCCGCTGATCTTCTGGCGGATGGCGGTCTTGGCGGCGGGGTCGACGGCATCGCCCAGGCCGTTGAGCGCGGTGAGGTATTCCATCGTGCCGCGCAGCGCGTTCGGCGGCAGGTCGGGGGTGATGGCGTTCTGCAGTTTGAGAACGTCCTTGGCGAGGGGCTTGAGGGCTTCATCATCGGCGTAGCCGATGAACGTGAAGATCTGCGAGCCGGATTCGGTCTTGGCCGCATCGACGATGGAGGGATGTTGCAGCGCCGTCTTGAGCGCGCCGGTCAGGGCATCCTTGTCGCGCATCGACATGCTGACGGCGATGACCGCGGCAGTGGCGCCATCGACGCCCTTGTCCTGGGCGAGCGTGGCGAGGCGCTTGCTCGCGGCCTCAGCCTTCGCCTGGTCGTTGGTCAACATGTCCGAGAGCGTGTCGATCTGCGGCAGCGAGAGTTCCTCGACGTTGACATCAGCCAGGAGTTCCTGGACCTTGGCCTGGTACTTCTCGAAGGTGCGATCCTCGGGCTTGGCCTCGCGCTGCCACTTGGAGAGTTCAGCGATCTTGGCCTGGATCTGCTCATCGGTGGGCGGCGCGGCCAGGGCCAGAGCCGAAAGCGACAGCGACAGGCCGCACGCGATCAGCAGCGTGCGACGAATGGCAAAACGGGCGGCAAGCATCATCCTGCTCCTTCTGGAGAGTGGGGCGCTGGCCGCACATTCGCAGGGCGGCCGACCTGCAGGGAATACGCAACAGTCCGGCACAGATGCCGAGGGCTATTGATCATACCGCCGGACGCTGAGCCGGTTGGAGTCGAGGCAGCCCCCTGCCAGTCAATTGCGAGCATCCCTGTATTGGGCTGCGGGAGAAGTGGTCAGGCGGGGGCCGCCTGCCATCCGTATTTGACGTAGTCGTGGGCGAATGAGCCATCATCGAACAGGTCCATGACCCCATAGCCCTCATCACAGTCCTTGTGGCGGCCCTTCCACCAGTTGGCGCTGACGGCGCCGTTGCACAGGTACGTCACGCTGTTGTAGTCGACGCGGTCGATCAGATGGAGGTGGCCTGACAGGCACACTTTCACGTTGGGGTATTTCGCAAAGAGATCCTTGATCTTCACGCAGTCGGCGTGCATGAGCGAAGCGTCGATGCGGAATTGCTTCTCCTCCTGCTTGGCCCAGAGCAGCGTCGTGACGGTCAGGATGGGAATGTGCGAGAGGATCAGGACTGGCATGGTTGCCGGCGTGTCGCGCAGCGTTGTGCTGAGCCAGTCGAATTGCGGCTCATCCAGGAACGCGGCGTATCCACCGGCATCGTCGGGCTGCGTGCTGTCGAGAACGATGAAGCGCCAGCCGGCCTGATCGAAGGTGTAGTAGCGATCGGAGAGGTGCAGCATCTCGATGGCGCGCCTCTTGCCATAGTTGGGCTCCTCGCCGGTGGTCTTGCTCTTGATCTTGTTTCCGCCCCAGACATCGTGATTGCCGATGGCCGAGCGCACGGGAATGCCGTTCTCGTTCTTGAGCGCCGCGCTCCACAGGTCCCATTGAAGTGTGGCGCGGGCATCGTCGGCTTCGAAGGAGTCGAACACGCTGTCGCCGCCGGTCAGGATCAGTTGGGGCTTGTCGTTGAGCGACTGCACGTGATGCAGGCAGGCGATCCAGCCTTCGGCGGCGCGGCGTTCGGGCTGCACGTGAACGTCAGTGAGATGCGCGATGCGAAGGACGCGTTTCGCCGCTGCCGCAGGCGAGGCCTGGTGCGCGAGCGCGACGCCTTCGATACCCGCCATGCCGACGGCCGTCATGCCGGCAATCTTCAACACATCGCGACGCGAGAATTGTTCGTGACTCATGCGTGATCCTCCGGACTCTCACTCCACTGTTGCGGGGCGGCGGCGTCGCGTCAATGGGGTCGCATCAACTCTCGTTGCGAGTTGTCGCTGGTGCCGAAGCTGCCACCTCCGCGGCCAGACGCAGAAGATCG
>DATKJG010000473.1:0-10296 GCA_035543215.1 Phycisphaerales bacterium
CAGCACCTCGAAAACCCGCTTCCGCATCTGTGGCTGGGGCAGCATGAGACTCCCCGCCCCGGCCACGTGCGAGTTGCTCCGGCCGCCAGATGTCCACGAAGAATGGCGAGATCGCCGGCGGATTGGCGGCGATGGTTGGCGTGGCCGTGGAGAGCGTCAGGCGCACATCGTCCCAATCCTCGCCCGTGCGCTGCGTGAGCATGGCGTCATACTCGATTTGCACGGACGAGAGATCACCCGCGGCGCGAATGTTGTAGGCAGGCTCCCACGTGGCGTTGGCGACGAGATACGTCAGGGCGACTTCGCCATTGAACGTGTCGGGCGCGACGACGCTGACCACAGCCGTTCGCGCCACGCTGCCACGGCCCACTGCGGCATCGCGATTGGCCTTGGCCGCGGCAAGTTCGGCCTCGATCTTCGGCTGCTCTGTATCCAGCGCTGCCCGCTCGACCTGCAGGCGCTTGCGCTCGGCCGTGATGAACTCCATCTGGTTCTTGACGGCGTCGAGATCGAGCTTCGCGGTGCCGCCTGCGTCCGCGGCGTCGGACGTCGTGCGGATGGTCAGTGCCGCGAGGAACTCGTCCTGCGACTTGATCAGTTCGCGTTCATCGGTCATCGCGCGCAGCGACTGCATCAGCGACTTGATGCGGCTGTCGAGTTCGACGACGGCGGGCGAGGTTGCGACGTCGGCCACGGCCCGCTGCTCGTACTCCACGCTCAGCACGCGCAGGCCGGAATCGGTTCGCGCCTGCAGCGTATCGCTCTGAATCGTCTCGGGAAGATTGTTGAAGCGCAGGTCAAAGGCGCCGCTGTGGAGGCTGACCGACGTGTGCCGGGTGACGGCGGCGCGGCCGGGATAGAGCGTCACCGCCGAGATCGATGCATCAACATCAAGCGGTTGTGCGTCGACGATTGGCGGAGCATCCTGGGCATACAGCGATGCATGAATGCAAGCAAGACCAAGCGCCACGATCGGGCAATTCAGCGCGCGCATCGAATACTCCTGAACGGCGACATGACGGCGACAGCCGCGCCGGCGTCATCAGGATAACGCATGAAGCTTCAGCGCCTTATTGGCGATGGCGCAACGACGGGCTATTCCAGTGTCTGGAGGATGCCCGCCTCGCTGAGCACTTCGGTCAGCCGGTCGCGGTCCGGCAGGTTGGAATTCTGCACCTGCTGAATCAGCCGCCGTCGCTCCACATCCATCTTCAGATAGTGCAGAGCGAGATCGGCGATCGCCGCCATCGGCATCGATTCGAGATACTCGAAGCCTTCGCGATACACGATGCGGCCAGCCAGCGACTTGGCCATGATCCACTTGAGATAGGGCCGCGGCGTGCGGTTCCACAGGCGCTCGCCGGCCGTGTCAGTCAGGACCTTCGGCAGGTGATCCATCACCAGTTGATGAAGCAAGTCGGGCTCGCGCTGCTCGAGGCGGTCGAGTTCGGCCTCCAAAGCATCGGATATGCGGATCATGGCGCGGCTGAGGCGCACGCTGATTTCCGGCAGGGGAATTTGCGGCCGGTGCGCGTGCACACGCGTCAGCAGTTCCGCCTCGCTGCGGGCGAAGCCGCGCAGCTTCTCCAGAACCTGCGGTACGAATCGCTCCTTGATGCCAAGGAACTCCGACTCGCTGAGCATCATGCAGGCGCCGATCTCGTAGCTGGAGGTGATGACACCGCACTTGTTGGCGCTGGAGTCCTTGAAGATCAACACGCCGCAATCGGACAACTGGGCGCGGGCATCGGGCGTGAGGAAGAGGTTGGCGCCTTCGACGATCACTTTGGACGATGGCGTGCCGTCGGCCTGCAGGTACTCGCGCCAGTTCTGCGAATGAATCGTGTTGGGCCGGCCGCCACAGGGGACGAAGGCGTCGGCCACAATGCGATTGTGCAGCGTGTTGCGCAGATTCACGCCGTTGGCGTCCTGCAGGCCGACGATGCGGCCGCGACGCCCGAGCCGGTTGCGCTCGAAGAACGAGATGGGCAGTTCGCTCTTGAACAGCCGCAGCAGTTCCTGGTGGTCGAGGCCATCCGGGTCCTCGCCGACGCCCGAGCCGTCTGCGATGGCCACAATGCGCGCGTTGTCGCCGAACTCGCGGTGCATGATCTTGATCATGTTGCCGCCGACGTCGCCATCGGGCCCGCCGGTCATCTTGACGGTGAACTTCTGCTTGCGCGGGTCGATGCCGACGGCCTTGAGCGCGACCTCGAGGAACACGGTGACGCCTTCGGACGTGACGCCGTACTGCTTGTGATTGATGCCGGCGCCGGGTTTGCTGCTCATAAGCGCGGTGGGCACGCTGTAGCCGCGGCGCTTGGCACGATCGACGATCCATTCGATCAGCGCAGGAGTGATGTTCTCGTCGGGGCCGAGATAGAGCAGTTCAGTCTGGCCGAAACGGTCGACGATGCGCTTGCGCGCATTGGCATCGGGCGTAATGAGATCGAGCAGGCCATCCACGAAGCCCTTGACGCTGCGCTCGAGTTGGGCGCCGGGCGCGAGAAGGACCGCGGCCTTGGCTCCGCCTTCGGGAATGTCCTTGTTCTTGAGTTGCTGGGCGAACGCGAGGTTGTACGCCTCGTCATAGAGTCGTTCGGACTCGCGCGCGAACTGGTCCGCGCCGACGGTGCGAATCGCCCGCACGCCGCCGCGAGCGATGTCACGGAAGCGCACGTGGAAGCCGTTGAACGCGCGGGCATGTACGAAGAACGCGCCATACGGCAGTTCACTGCGCTCCTCGGTGGCCAGCAGTGCCGGATCGAAGCGCATCGCAAGGCCCCAGCGCGTCTCGAGGTAGATGTTCGTGCGGAAGACCGACTGCACGGCGCGCAGCATGCGCTTGAGCACGGTGCGAGCCTCGTCGCCATCCACGGTCGACTCGATGTCCTTGGTCAGCCCGGCGCAGCGTTTGTCGAACTCGCCGTCCGCCAGCGGCTTGTCCGGGTTGAAGCGATCGAGGAACAGGTCGGCGATCGCGATCACCTTGGGCAGGTTGCGCTCCGCCAGCGTCGCAATGCGGTCGGGGTTGTAGGCGTAGGGGTTGACCTTCACCAGCGCCTGGTGAATGAGGTCGCCCAGCGCGGTGATGATTTCGGCCCGCGTAAGGCTCAGGTCGTTGTGGCGATAGGCCAGCGCGAGCGTGCGATCATCGAGCCACTTCAGCCGCAGCAGATCGGCCCGCACGTGCTGCCACATGGCGCTCGCAGGATCGATGGCCTTGCCATCTGGACCATGCACGACAAAGCCCAGCAGCGAGATCGTGCCGTTGCGGCCGTCGTTGATCGTGTCGAGATAGGCGCGATGGATATTGCACGACGAGCGCGCCAGGCGATTGGCCACGCGCTCCAGCATCGTGCGCGTCGTGACGTTGCCCGCCGCGACGACGATGCGTGACTGCGTCAGGTCGCTCTCGGCCTCGAGTGAGACGGCCGTGCCATCGGTCCCTGTCACCTGCTGGTACAACTCCCAGTGGGAGCACATGCGCAGCGGCGTGACCGTGAGCACGTAATCGGCCGAGCAGCGATGGAAATAGTCCCGCACCTTGTCGGCGGACCACTGCGGCAGGTTGAGGGCGGCGTAGCCCATCGTCTGCTCGAGTTTGAGGGCCTGATCGGGATCGTTGGGGTCGAACGGCGCCCCCTGGCCGAACTCGAAGGTGTCGATCACCAGTTGCCCATCGCGTGCGGTGTGGATCTTCGCGGCACGCAGCGGCCGATCCTTGGGCAGTTCGCGAACCAGTTCCGCCAGGACCCCGGGATAATTGAGCGGCCGCACGAATGTCCACTGTGCGTTGTCATCGGCCTTCAGCGTGAGTTCCAGCGGCCGGCCCGAAGCCTTGGCCGCGATGATCGCCCGCAGATGCGCCAACTGCGTGGCGTGGTCGGTGTCCTGAAAGTACATCGGAGGCATCTGGGCGTGAAACCACGGCACCACCGCCTCCGACGTCTTCCGGAAACTGTCGGTCAACTCCCCGATCACGGATTTTGAGTCGGCCACCGCCTGGTGTTCGACGGGCGACATGGTCTTCGTGCGCATAAGAGGATATTGATATCGGCTCGCCGCGGTGCGGGCAAGAAAACCGCGGCAAAACGGGGGTTTGAGCGTGTTTGCGTGCGCAAAGGTCGTACACGTGGCGGGCCGTCGTTGATCGCCGCTGCACGCTTGAGTTGGCCGGTCACGAACGCCGGGCTAACGTGTTCGCCCATGTCCCCAACGCCCGCCACCGGGCGCGATGCGCATGCTCGCGCCGCGATCACCATCGGCAATTTCGATGCCGTGCATGTTGGTCACGCGGCGCTGCTTGCGGCCGCGCGCCTTGCGGTCGGCGACAGCGGGCGCATCATCGTGCTCTGCTTCGACCCGAATCCACTGACCGTGCTGCGGCCCGAAGCGACGCCTCCTCGGATTACGACATTTGCACAGCGAGAGCGTGCTCTCAAAGCGCTGGGCGCGACCGAGGTCGTGCCTCTGCGGCCGACACCCGAGTTTCTGCAGCAGTCGCCTGAGCAGTTCATCGAATGGTGCGCTGAGAACTGGCATCCATCGGCCATTGTCGAGGGACCAGACTTTCGCTTCGGACGCGCCCGTGCCGGATCAATTACCACTCTGCGCGACCTCGAACAACGCTTCGGCTATCGCACGCTCGTCGTCGATCCGGTGGATGTCGCCTTGTCGGATCAATCGCTTGTGCGGGCATCGAGTTCGCTTGTCCGCTGGCTGGTTGCGCATGGACGCATTCAGGACGCGTGCAAGGTGCTGGGGAGGCCGTACGAGATCGAAGCAACCATTGCGGCTGGCGACAAGCGGGGTCGCGTTCTCGGCTTTCCGACAGCCAACCTCTCGACACCTGATCAGTTGCTTCCGGCCGACGGCATCTACGCGGGGCGCGCATGGCGCGAGAGCGTCGGCGAATGGCCAGCCGCCATCAGTGTCGGCAGCAAGCCCACATTTGGTACAAGCGAGCGCACGTGCGAAGCGCACCTTCTCGACTACGATGGGCCCGTGGACGATTACGGCTGGCCGATTCGACTGCACTTCACGCACTGGCTGCGAGATCAGTTGATGTTCCCCGACGTCGAGGCGCTGGTTGCCCAGATGCGCCGCGACATGGCACGCGTGCGGACAATCATGAGCCAGAGCCCGGGCACGAGACTCCAGTTTGCTGGGCAGCGCAGCGCATGAGCGACTACCGCAGCAACACAACGATCGCAGAGATCGCGAAGCGCCTGCTGGCCGCCCGGCGCATCCTTATCACCACGCACGCCAAGCCCGATGGCGACGCCATGGGTTCGTGCCTGGCGCTGGCCCGCGCACTTGAGTCGAAGGGTCGTGTCGCCAGCATCTTCATCGCCGGGCCGATCGAACGGGCCTTGTTCGCGCTCGCGGGCACGACACCGTTCACCAATCTCGAGCGACAGCCGCCCGGCGATGATTATGACGCGGCAGTCGTGGTCGATACCGGCGCCTGGTCGCAACTCGAAGCCATGAAGTCCTGGCTGCAGAAGCATCACTCCAAGGTCATCGGCGTCGATCATCATCCGCGCGGCGACAGCGATGTTGCGGCCTTGCGCATCGTCGATTCAGACGCCGTCTCGACCACGGCCGTGCTCGTGCCGCTGATCGAGGCCCTGGGCTTCGATCTCTGCCAGGGCTCGGGCGGCGTGAACAGCGTGGCCGAGGCCCTGTTTGCCGGCTTGGCCACCGACAGCGGCTGGTTCCGCTACCCCAACGCCACGGCCGATGCTTTCACGCTCGCAGCCAAACTGCTTGCGTGTGGCGTGGACAAGCCGCGGCTGTACCAGATTCTCGAGGAGAACTACCAGCCGACGCGCCTCGCCATGGAGGCGCGGGCGCTTGCCTCGCTCGAGTATGCGCGGGGCGGCGCGTTCGCCACCATCACGCTGACGGCTGTTGATTTCACCGAGACCGGAGCGGCCGTGGAGGAGCTCACGGGCATCGTCAATCTGCCAATGGTCGTCGGCGCGGTGCGGGCGTCAATCCTCATCGCCCAGGAGAAGCCCGGCGACGTCGTCAAACTCAGTTTCCGCTCGAAAGGCGCTCCCCCGGGGGCGCCGGCCGATCAGTTTGTCGATGTCAACGTCCTGGCTGCGAAGTTCGGCGGAGGCGGGCACGTGCATGCATCGGGAGCGAAGGTCAAGGGCAAGGATCTCGCCACGGTGAAGTCAGACGTACTCGCTGCGGTTGAGTCGTTCTGACGCCGGCAGGGCCCACAAGCGGCATCTCATCAATGGATCATTTCAACTACATGAACGGCGAATTGCACGCCGAGCACCTGCCGGTCGAGCGTCTCGCGCGCGATTTCGGCACGCCGTGCTACGTGTATTCACGCCACACGCTGCTCGATCATCTCACGCGCCTGGGCGAGGCGTTCGCCGCTCTCGAACCGCTCATCTGCTTCTCAATCAAGAGTTGCTCCAACCTTGCGATCATCCGCACGTTGAAGGATGCCGGCGCGGGCATGGATCTGGTCAGCGGCGGCGAACTCTTCCGCGCGCTCAAGGCCGGTGTTGATCCCGCCCGGTGCGTTTACGCGGGCGTCGGCAAGACCGACGCCGAGATCGAATACGCGATCACATCCAGGGTGGACTGGTTCAACGTCGAATCCGAGGCCGAATTCGAGAACATCAGTGCGATCGCGGCCCGGATGAAGCAAACATGCCGTGTGGCGCTGCGCGTCAATCCCGATGTCGATCCCAAGACGCATCGCTACACATCCACCGGCAAGAAGGAGACCAAGTTCGGCGTCGATATCGAGCGCGCCCGAGCGTTCTTCCGCCAGTACGGACGCGACCCGCATTGCACGCTGAGCGGCATCCACCTGCACATCGGCTCGCCGATCTACAGCGTCGAGCCGTACGTGCAGTCGATCACCAAGGCGCTCGCGCTCATCGATGATCTGGCCGCTGTGGGTTTCAAGGTCGAGGTGCTCGACCTCGGCGGCGGCTTCGGCGCGGACTATCAATCTGATCAGTCGCCTCTTGCCGCCGACTATGCACAGCACATCGTGCCGCTGCTGCGAGATCGCGTCCGCGCCGGTCTGAAGATCATTCTCGAGCCCGGCCGCACGATCGTCGCCAACGCCGGCCTGCTGCTGACGCGCGTGCTGTACGTGAAGACCTCGGGCGACAAAACCTTCGCCATCTGCGATGCCGGCATGAACACGCTCATTCGCCCATCGCACTACGGCTCGTTCCATTTCATCTGGCCGACGAAGGTCGCCGAGCGATTCATTCCCCGGCATCGAAAGGAGAAGATGGAACTGGATGGCTTGGTCAGCGTCGATGTCGTCGGCCCGATCTGCGAGTCGGGCGACTTCCTTGCCCTTGAGCGAGCCTTGCCGCCGGTCAAGCGCGGCGACCTGCTGGCGGTGTTCACCGCGGGCGCCTATGGCATGGTGATGGCCAGCCGCTACAACTCGATGCCGCTGCCGGCCGAGGTGCTGGTCGATGGCGACCGCGCCACCCTGATCCGCCGCCGCGAAACGTATGATGACCTGATCACCCACGAAGGTCCTCTGCGGTGAACCCCCATGATCTCCCGCGAAGAAGATGGCGTCTGGATCGTGCTTCGCGAGGTCATCGCGCTGCATCACGAGGAGGTCTTCGCGTGCCTGACGACCGCCGATGGCCTGACGCGGTGGTTTCCCGTCGCTGCCGAGATCGACACCCTCGCGCCGGGCGGCGTCATCCGGCTCTACTGGGACGAGAAACGCACGAAGTCCACGACCATCGCGATCCTCAACTACGACGCGGGCGGCATGATCGTGTGGGACTGGTACGCCCAGTCGAGCGACACCCACGCGCCGGTGTACTGGGTTGTCTCGCCCAGCGTCGAGCAGGGCTCGAAGGTGGTATTGCGCCAGGGGCCGTTCAAGGATGACGCCGATTCGCTGATCGCGATGGCGGATGAGGCGGAATCGTGGCGCTGGCAGCTGTGCAACCTGCGCAGCGTGCTGGAAGCGAAGCACGACATGCGCAAGGTGCGGCCGCTGTAGTCGCAAGGAGCGAGATCGGCGAGCCGTGCCGTCCCCGGCCCGTGCGGGCGTCGCTTCAATCCGCGTTGCGGTCTTCGGGCTCGTGCGCGTTTCATTCTCATACAATCCTCACGCATGTCGGAACCTCAAACGCTGATTGAGAAACTCGCCACCGCGCACGCCGTCGGACTGAAGCGTGCTCAGCAGGTATTTTCCGGCGATTTCATCACGATCCGCCCCAAGCACATCATGACGCACGACAACACGTCGGCGGTCATGTCGAAGTTCAAGCAGATCGGCGCCAGGAAGATTCACGATCCGCGCCAGCCGGTGTTCGCGATCGATCACGACATTCAAAACGTCACGCCGGAGAACCTCGGTAAGTACGCCAAGATCGAATCCTTCGCGAAGGAACATGGCATCGACTTCTACCCCGCAGGCACGGGCATCAGCCACCAGGTGATGGTGCAGGAGGGCTACGTCACGCCCGGCTCGATGGTTGTCGGAAGCGATTCGCACAGCAACCTCTATGGCGCGTTGTGCTGTCTGGGCACTCCGGTGGTGCGAACCGATGCGGCAAGCCTGTGGGCGACGGGCGTGACGTGGTGGCAGGTGCCGCCCGTGGCGCGATGTGTGCTCAAGGGGATGCTGCAGCCGGGCGTCGTCGGCAAAGATGTGATCATCGCGCTGTGCGGCCTGTTCAACAACGATGAGGTTTTGAATATGGCCGTCGAGTTCGTCGGCGATGAGCAGGCTCTGCGCTGCCTGAGCATGGATCAGCGCATGAGCATTTCGAACATGACGACCGAATGGGGCGCGCTGGTCGGCATCTTTCCATTTGATGAAGTGCTGCGCGACTACCTGCTCGCGCGGGCGGATTATCTGCAGAAAAAGAACACGCCGCGCTACACGCGAGAGGATGTCGAGAAGTGGTGGGGGAAGCGGGAGAAATGGAAACCGGACGCAGGGGCGAATTACGCAGTCGAACTCGAACTTGATCTCGCGACGGTGATCCCGCACGTCAGCGGGCCGGACGACGTGAAGACGATGACGAGCCTGCCGGAGATCGAGCCGCGGCGCGTGAAGATCAACAAGGCGTACCTGCTGTCGTGTGTGAACGCGCGATTGGAGGATCTGCGCGAAGCCGCGAGCGTGGTTAATTCGCACAAGGTCGCCGATGGCGTCGAGTTCTATGTCGCGGCCGCCAGCGCGGAAGTTCAGAAGCAGGCCGAGGCCGATGGCACGTGGGCGACACTCGTGCGGGCGGGCGCGATTCCTTTGCCCAGCGGTTGCGGGCCGTGCATCGGCCTAGGAGCGGGGACGCTCAAGGCGGGCGAGGTCGGTATCAGCGCGACCAATCGCAACTTCAAGGGCCGCATGGGCGATCGCGATGCCAAGGCCTATCTCGGTTCGCCGGCGGTGGTCGCGGCCAGCGCGGTGGCTGGCTACATCTGCGCGCCCCCCCAGGCGCGATTCACGGAGAAGAAGGCAAAGTTCAGCGTCAAGGTGTACGCCGCATCAGGCGATGGCCCGAGCGTCGACGGCCGAAGCGTCGAGGTGATCGCTGGATTCCCTGCCGAAGTCAGGTCGCGCCTGCTCTGGCTGCCCATCGACAATCTCAACACCGACGGCATCTACTCCGGCAAGCTCACGTACCGCGATGATGTGCCGCCGGCGGAGATGGCGGCGGCATCGTTCAACAACTACGACCCCAGCTTCGTGAAGGTCGCGCGCAAGGGAGATGTGGTCGTCAGCGGCCGCAACTTCGGAACGGGTTCGAGCCGCGAGCAGGCGGCGACGTGCCTGCAGCATTTCGGCATTCCATGCGTCATCGCGCACTCGTTCAGCGAGACGTACAAGCGCAACGCATTCAACAACGGCTTCGTCGTGTTCGAGTGTCCGGAGCTGGTGGCGTGGCTCGCAGACAAATACGGCGGGCCTGGAGGTCCAGCGCAGGCTTCGCCGCAAACGGCAGTGGGGGCGGCGACGATCGTCGGCCCGGATGTGGTGATTGACTATCGCGCATCGACCATCACCTGCGATGGCAGGACGTTTGCGTTCCCGCCGCTGAGCGTGGTCGCGCAGGAACTCGTTGTCGCGGGCGGGGCGGAGAATGTCGTGAAGAAGCGATTGGCGGCGATGGCGTGATGTGCTCAAACGGCCCGCGCCTTGCGTCGCCGCGTGCGGACAATCGGCTCGATCCACAGCCACAGACCGCTGCACACCAGGAACAGCAGGCCGCAGGCCACCACCGGCATGATCCAGGTGTGGAACCATTCGCCGACGTAGGAGCCGTC
>DATKJG010000474.1:0-2728 GCA_035543215.1 Phycisphaerales bacterium
CGCTGAGATCGCCGGTGAGCAGGCCGATGCCTGCCGCGCCGACGACCAGCGAGCCGGAATTGGTCCAGGAATTGGATCCGCCCTGGATGAAGGCTTCGCCGTAGCCGGTTGCGAGGTCGCCGATCACGCCGCCACTGCTGGCGAGGGTGGAAGCGGTGCCGCTGCAGGTGAGAAAGCCCGAGCCGCCGACGCCAACGTTGAGGGAGGCGGAGCAGTCGAGATGGCTGCTGAGGACGACGTGGAGCGTGCCGGTGCTGGCGGTGGCGGTGCCCAGCGAGGCCTTGACGCCCGCGAGCGTGCCACCATTGAGCGAGAGGGTGGCCGATGCGCCGCCGGTCTCGCCGATGATGATCGATGAGCCTGAGGCGGTGGAGAGCGTGTAGGTGTGGCTGATCAGGTCGAACGTGGCGACTCCGCCGCTGACGATGAGCCGCTGATTCGTCGGATTGACGGCCGCGAAGGAGACGGTGCGCGGCGCGGCAAGATTGAAGATGGCCTGATCGGAGGCGCCGGGCGAACCGGCAGGGCTCCAGTTGGCCGGATCGAAGAACAGGCCGTTGTTGGGGCCGATCCAGGATTTGTCGGCGGCGTACGAGGAAGTGGTTGTAACCAATACACAGCCAACGAGCGACAGAGTGGAAACGCCAATGCGCATGAGATCGCTCCTTCGGAGGGGGCTCGTTCCGGCGGACAGGGGCGCGGGGTTATACTGAGGCCGGCCACGGAGCCGGCCGATGGGGCCCGACGGTTGGCCTGCCCACCATGCCGCTCCTGTGTGCAGGCGCCGTCAGCGCGATGAAGTGCGACGGGATTCTTCAGGAATGTGAGGTCAGCGTTGACGGCACAGGCTCACAGCCAGGTGACGCAGGCGCTCGCGGACCTGCGGCGGGGCGATGCGGAGGCCGCCGAGCGGCTCTGGCCGCTGGTGTATGACGAATTGCGGCGGCTGGCGCGGTCGCAGATGGCCCGCGAACGCCGCGGCCACACGTTGCAGCCCACGGCCCTTGTGCACGAGGCGTACCTGCGGTTGATGGGCAGCGGGGATGGCGACGCCGGAACCGACACGCGCTGGGCCAATCGAGCGCACTTCTTCGTCGCCGCCGCCACGGCTATGCGGCACATTCTCATCGAACGCGCCCGAGCCCGTGCCCGCCTCAAGCGCGGCGGCGATCGCGAGCGCGTGACCCTGAGCGACGCCGCCGCAGCCGATGGCGAGCCGTCCGTCGATCTGCTGGCGCTCAACGAGGCCCTGCAGAAACTCGATGCGATCGACTCGCGCAAGTGCGCCATCGTGACACTGCGGCACCTGGTCGGCTGCTCGCTTGAAGAGACGGCTGAGGCGCTGGGGCTCTCCACTGCCCTCGTGCGCAAGGACTGGACCTTCGCCAAAGCGTGGTTGCATCGCGAACTGAGCAGGTGATGCCGCATGACTCGCTGGGAGCACGTTCAGGATGTCTTTCACGCGGCGCTGGACAAGGACAGCGGCGAGCGCGCCGTGTTCATCGCGCGCGAATGCCCGGGCGACAGCGCGCTTCGGCGCGAGGTCGAGGCGCTGCTCATATCGCACCGCACGGCCCACGAGGCATTCCTGGAGTCGCCGCGGGCCGATGAGGTCGCGCGCCTGCTTGATCACATGCCGGCGCGCGAGCAGCGACTGGTCGGCCGGCGCATCGGCTCGTACCAGGTCACGCGCGTCATCGGCGCCGGAGGCATGGGCACCGTCTACGAGGCCGAACAGGAGTCGCCGCATCGCACCGTCGCGCTGAAAGTGATGAAGGGCGGCGTGCCGTCGCGCAGCGCTCTCCGCCGATTCGTCGATGAGGCGCAGATCCTCGCGCGATTGAAGCATCCCGGCCTGGCACAGGTGTACGAGGCGGGCGCGTTCGATGACAACGGCGTCAGCGTGCCGTATTTCGCCATGGAGTTTCTGGCGCATGCGGGGACCATCATCGAGGCCGCTGCCGCGCGCCGCCTGACTGTCGACGAGCGCCTGGAGTTGTTCGCCAGCGTCTGCGATGCCGTGCACCATGCGCACATCAAGGGCATCATTCATCGCGATCTCAAGCCGGCGAACATCCTCGTCGTGGATGAAGCGGGGGATGGCTCGGAGCCAGCCTGCCGGGCCAAGGTGATCGACTTCGGCGTGGCACGAGTGACTGACGCCGACGTCGCCCTGACGACTCTGGGCAGCGATGCGCGGCTGATGATCGGCACGCTGCAGTACATGAGTCCCGAGCAGTGCGCGGGCGAGTCCGGCAGCCTTGATGTGCGCTCCGATGTCTATGCCCTGGGCGTCGTGCTCTTCGAACTGCTCAGCGGCCGCCTGCCATACGACCTCGAGAACAAGTCGATCCCGGAAAGCGCGCGCGTCATCGCGCAGCAGGAGCCTTCGCGCCTCAGCGCCATTGACCGTCGCTTCCGCGGCGATCTCGACACGATCGTCGCCAAGTCCCTGGAGAAGGACCCGGAGCGGCGGTACGCCTCGGCCGCGGCGCTGGCAGCCGATGTCCGCCGCCACCTGCACGACGAGCCGATCCTGGCGCGACCGTCGAGCATGCTCTATCAACTGGGCAAGTTCGCGCGGCGGAACAAGGGCGTGGTGGCGGGCTGTATCGGCGTGCTGCTCACACTGATCATTGGCCTGGCGGCGAGCACGGCGCTGTATCTTCGCGCGGAGAAAGCCCGCGACGATGCGGTCTTCCGCGAGTACATCGCCGACATCGCCGCC
>DATKJG010000475.1:0-2453 GCA_035543215.1 Phycisphaerales bacterium
CGACGACGAATGATCCATAGGCCGCGCACACTGCTTTGGCGACTGGGATTGGGGCTCATGGCGGTCCAGGCCGCGGCCGTGCTGCTACTCGGCTGGTACTCGGCGGTGATGTTTCGCCAATACAACCACGACCAGACGGTGGCGGAACTGCAGCGGCTCATGCCATTCCTGATGCACCGCTACGGTGAACTGAACGATCGGGGTGCAGGCGCCGCGGAGCTTGACCGAGTGGTCAAGGACGACGCGCTGCTGACCTCGGTTCGCGTGACGCTGATCGCCGCTGATGGAACCGTGCTCGCCGATTCCGAGCGCCAGCCCGCCACGATGGACAACCACCTGCACCGGCCCGAAGTGCAGGCGGCCATCAAGGGCGAGCCGGCCCCGAACCTTCGCGAAAGCGCGACGACCGGCGAGCAGACGATCTACCTCGCCCAGGTCAATCGGGCCAACGGCGGCCCGATGATGATCGTGCGCGGGTCGCTGCCGCTGTCGGCGATCAGCGACTTGCCGGCTCACGTGGCGCGTGTCATCGGGGCGGCGGCCTTGCTGTCGCTGCTGCTGACCTTCATCGTGATCTACTTCGTGTCGCGCCGGCTCAGCGGCTCGGTGCAGCGACTGGCCGACGGCGCTGCCCGCTTCGCCGCCGGCGACTTGTCGCATCGCATCGAACGGCCGCATAGCCGTGAGATGGCGGCCCTCGTTGAATCTCTCAACGACATGGCCGTTCGCCTTGGCGAGCAGATCGATCTCCTGCAGGCGCAGCGCAGCGAACAGCAGGCGATTCACCAGTCGATGAGCAACGGCCTGATCGCGCTGGATCCTGAGCAGCGCATCCTCAGCGTGAACCGCGCCGCCGAGCGACTGTTGAGTCTGGATGGAGCCGAGGTGCGAGGGCGGCTGATGCAGGAAGTGCTTCGGGAGCCCGAACTGCATCGCTTTGTGGCCGGAGCCATGAGCGGTGACGGCCCGCCGTCAGTCGCTGAACTCCAGTTGCGTCAGGCGGAGGGGCCGCGCATCCAGGCCGTCAGCCAACCGCTTCGGAGCGCCCCGGATCAGCCGCCAGGCCTGCTGGTGCTGATGACCGATGTGACGGAACTGCGACGATTGGAAACCGTGCGCACCGATTTCGCCGCCAACGTCTCTCACGAGCTCCGCACTCCTATCACCAACATCAAGGGCTACGTCGAGACGATGCTCGACATCGGCGTAGGCGACGAGCAGCGCACGCGCCGGTTCCTCGAGATCATCAATCGCAACACGCACCGCCTGGCTTCCATTATTGAGGATCTGCTGGCGCTGGCCCGGCTTGAGCAGCCAGACACGCGTGCCATGCTCGACAAGCAGGATGTGTCGGCCCTTCGCGTCGTCGAGGCTGCTGTGGGCCAGTTGGAAGGCGAAATTGACGCCAAGAACACGCGCATCGTCGTGCGCGTTCCTGGCCCTTTGAAGGTGCGGGCCAACGTGCAGTTGCTTGAGCAGGCACTGGCGAACCTGATCTCCAACGCCGTTCGCTACAGCCCCGCCGGCACCACGGTCACCATCGGCGGCGAGCAGGCGCTGTCAGGCGAGGTCCGGCTTTCGGTCGCCGACGAGGGGCCGGGCATCCCCGAGGAGCACCTCACGCGCATCTTCGAGCGTTTCTATCGCATCGACCGCGCCCGGAGCCGGGAGATGGGCGGTACAGGCCTGGGACTTTCGATCGTCAAGCACATTGCGCTGGTGCATCGAGGTAACGTCACGGTCGAGAGCGAGGTCGGGAAAGGCAGTACGTTCACGATCGTTCTGCCGGGGCGCGGCGGCTGAGTCAAGCAGAGGAACGAGTGGAAAACTGGTGGGTTCTTAGCGCAGTCTTTGCGCTCCAGTATGATCCTCCGGGCCGTGGATGGAAACCGATCGCAACCTGACCTCAAAGGGACTCTCTCAAATGCGCACGTACGCTCTTAGTCTGGCGGGGGTATCGGCGATTGCCGCCTCCGCTGCCGCGATGCCACAGACTTCTCCACCACCACCTGTCACGGATGCCAGTTCGGAGGTGGATCAGCTGAAATCCATTGTCAAGGACCTGCAAGGTCAGGTCGACGCCCTCCGGGCCGAAAACGACGAGCAATGGCTGACCGAGGCGCGCGCGAACGAGATTCGCGGCCTCGTACAGGATGTCCTCGCCGACGCCGACACACGCGCCAGCCTGCTGCAGACCGGGTCCATGGCCGGTTACGACAAGGGTTTCTTTGTTTCAAGCGCTGACGGCAACTACCTGCTGCGCATCGGAGGCCAGTTGCAGGTTCGCTACGTCTACAACCTGCAGGACAGCGATGGCGCGACCGACGACAATCGCTCGGGCTTCGAGGTCCGACGCGCGAAACTGATCATGCGCGGCCACGTGTTCGATCCTTCCTGGACCTATGACGTCCAATTCGCGGCCGATCGCGCCACAGGCAACGTCCAACTTGAGG
>DATKJG010000476.1:0-3473 GCA_035543215.1 Phycisphaerales bacterium
CCGAGGTCCGCGCATACGCCGCCAGCCCGCCCTGCACCAGCACATACGTCAGCAGAAACGGAACCAGCAGCAGCATGACGTACGCGAGCAGCCGCGGCCAGTGGATGCGATCAGACATCTTCAAGCGCGACCAGAACAGCCACGGCACGAAGGACCGGAACCAGGTGCGGACCGCAGCGCGCGGCAGCCGCCGGCGCTGCGGCTCGAACTCGATGCACCAGCGCGGCTCGAACTTCTCCGGCCGCAGGATCTCGCACCACGCGAACCCCAGGCCGCATTCAGTGCAGACGCCTTCCAGCGGACACGACTCGGTCCAGGTCGAGAGCACGCCGCGCTGGTCGTAGCCGCAGCGCGGGCAGCGGATCTCGCGCGCATCGGTGCTCGGTGCGGGTGCTGTCACGACACCATCGTATCGTGCGCGAATTGAGCACCGTGTGTCGTGCTGTTCACGATTCGGCGCCACGCCGCGTCCCCTATACTGATGATCCTTCACATGGGTCTTTTCACTCGATCGAAGAAGTCCGGCCCCCCCACTGGCCCCACCACTGGCCGTCCGACGACCTCCGCGACACAGCGGAACGGTGAGATCTCGACAGGGGCGGTCCGGGATGCGGGCAGCGCGATGCCGCCAACCGATCCCGCGCTCGAACAGTCAATCCAGTCCATCGGGCGCGACCTGCTTGACGCCGCTCGCCGCAACAAGGCCGGCATCCTTTCCGCCGCATTCTGGTCCGACAAACTCATGGACTGGGCGATGAAGGATGAAGCCTTCAAGGTGCAACTGTTCCGCTTCGTTGACACCTTCCCGATGCTCAAGACCAGCGATCAGATTCACGAGCATCTGATCGATTACATCACCCAGCCGGGCGTGACGCCGCCACCCGCGATGGCGCTGGGCATCAAGGCGGGCGGACTCGCGAAGGGGCTGTTCGCCAAGACGATGTCGGGGCAGATCACCTCGATGGCGGAGAAGTTCATTGCCGGCACTGACGCGGCGTCGGCGCTTCCGCAACTGAAGAAACTCTGGCAGCGCGGCATCGCGTTCAGTGTCGATCTGCTGGGGGAAGCGTGCGTGAGCGATGAAGAGGCCCACGCCTACCAGAAGAAGTACCTCGACCTCATCGAGAATCTGCCGAAGCAGGTCGCGACTTGGCCGGCCAATCCGCTGCTCGAAACGGACCACGTAGGAGGGCTGCCGCGCACCAATGTCAGCATCAAGATCTCATCGCTGTTCGCGCGTACGGACCCGATTGCGTACGAAGGCTCGATTCGCGGCCTGATTGAGGTGCTGGTTCCGATTCTCGAAGCCGCAAAGCGGAACAACGTCCTGATCAACTTCGATATGGAGCAGCGCTCGCTGAAGGATCTCACGCTCGATCTCTTCATGCGCTGCTGCGAGAAGGTGGATTTCGTCGCGGGGCTGGCGATGCAGGCGTATCTGCGCTCGGGCGATGATGATGCGCGACGCATTATCGAATGGTCCAGGCGCACCGGCCGGCAGGTAACGGTGCGGCTGGTCAAGGGCGCGTACTGGGATTACGAGACGATTCACGCCGAACAGCAGGGCTGGCCGGTGCCGGTATGGAGCCGCAAGAGCGACACCGATGCATGCTTCGAGCGCATGACGCGATTGTTCATCGAAGGCATGCCGCGCAGGAGCGGCGAAGGCGGCGCGAAACTCGCGCTGGGCTCGCACAACGTGCGGTCGATCGCGGTGGCGCTCGCCCTGCTGAAGAAGCACAACCTGCCGGAGAGCGCGCTGGAACTCCAGATGCTGCACGGCATGGCGGATCAACTCAAGGAAGCCGCGGCCGATCGCAAGTTCCGAGTGCGCGAGTACGTGCCGGTGGGCGAGATGATCCCCGGCATGGCGTACCTCGTTCGCCGCCTGCTGGAGAACACATCAAACGAATCGTGGCTGAAGGCGGGATTCCTCGACAATGCCTCGCCCGAGGCGCTGCTGGCCTCGCCGCATCGCGCGTTTGCGAACGATCCGGGATTTGAGCGGATCGAACGCGCGCCGGAGCGGCACATGCTCTCACCCGCCGTACCGGGGGTCGGTGATGGAAGGCCGTTCTTCACGGAGCCGGTGCGCGATTTCGCGGATGCGGCGCAGCGAGCGGCATTCGGAATCGCGATCAAGTCGGCAGGGGTGCCCAGGGTTGCGAATGAGTCGACGATTGATCAGGCGAAGGCGGCGGTGGCGAAGGCCCACGCCGCGTTCCCCGGATGGCGCGACGCTGATCCGCGCCGCCGGGCTGATGTGCTGATCAAGGCCGCTGCGCTCATGCGGCAGCGGCGCGATGAACTCGCCGGCATCATGATCAAGGAGGCGGGCAAGACTTGGCGCGAGGCCGATGCTGACGTGTGCGAGGCCATCGACTTCTGCGAGTATTACGCTCGCATGTCCGTGCCGTTGTTCGAGCCCGAGCGTCTCGGCCGCTTCGTCGGCGAACTCGATCAGCAGTTCTACCAGCCGCGCGGCGTCGCGGTCGTGATCTCCCCATGGAACTTTCCGCTGGCGATCTGCACCGGCATGACGGCAGCCGCGCTGGTCACGGGTAACACGGTCGTCGTCAAGCCCGCCGAGCAGACACCGGGCATTGCAAGGGCGATGGCGGAGATTCTGTGGCAGGCCGGAGCGCCCAAGGATGTTCTTCATTTCGTCCCCGGCCTGGGCGAAACGGTTGGAGCCGCGCTTGTGCGCGATCCGCGCATCGCGCTCATCGCCTTCACCGGCTCTAAGGCAGTCGGGCTCGACATCATCAAGGCCGCGGGCGTCACGACCGACGATCAGGAGAATGTCAAGAAGGTCATCTGCGAGATGGGCGGCAAGAACGCCATCATCATCGACGCCTCCGCCGACCTCGATGAAGCGGTGCTGGGCGTGCGGCAATCGGCGTTCGGATTCCAGGGGCAGAAGTGCAGCGCGTGCAGCCGGGCCATCGTCCTCGAAAGCGCGCACGATCAGTTCCTGCATCGCTTAGTCGAATCGACGCGGGCTCTGGTTGTCGGCGATCCGATGGAATCGGGCACCGATGTCGGACCGGTAATCGATCAGGAGGCGGCGAACAAGATTCGCCAGTACATCGAGCTCGGCAAACAGGAAGGCAAGCTCGAAATCGGCCTTGCTCCCCCACAATCACCAAGTGTCAGCCATCCGTTTGTCGGCCCGCACATCTTCAGCGGCATCAAGCCGCACCATCGCCTGGCGAACGAGGAGATCTTCGGCCCGGTGCTGGCCGTGATCAAGGTCAGGGGCTTTGATGAAGCGCTCGGGGTCGCGAACTCAACGGCGTACAAGCTGACCGGCGGCGTCTTCAGCCGCAAGCCTTCGCATCTCGAGCGGGCGCGGCGCGAGTTCCGTGTCGGCAACCTCTATCTCAATCGCGGCATCACCGGCGCGCTGGTGGCGCGACAGCCGTTCGGCGGCTTCGGCATGAGCGGCGTCGGCAGCAAGGCCGGCGGCCTCG
>DATKJG010000477.1:0-2593 GCA_035543215.1 Phycisphaerales bacterium
ACATCCAGCGAAGTGTTCATTCCCTTTTCCACGGCAACCAGATTGCAGGAGAAGTACTTCTTCTTCTACATCATCTGTCGCCTGAAGTCGCCACAGGTGTCGGAAGAGGCGAAGGCCGAGGCGACGTTCGTCCTGCGGCACTCGCGCATGCTCGGCCCGGACGATCCCAATACGTTCGAAATAGCCCCCATCGATCAGTTCATCGCGCAGTTCAAAGCCATCGCCGCCGGCATCACCGCCGTGGCCGGAGGCATCGTCGGCATCAGCCTGCTGGTCGGCGGCATCGGCATCATGAACATCATGCTCGTGTCAGTCAGCGAGCGCACGCGCGAGATCGGCTTGCGCAAGGCCGTCGGCGCCACCCCCGCGGCCATTCTCATGCAGTTCCTGCTCGAAGCCGTCACGCTGTGCTTCGTGGGAGGGATGATCGGGGTAGGCATCGGCCAGGCGTTCGCCATGGGCGTGAGCCGTATCCCTGATGTCGGCGTCGAGATGTCGGTGCCGTTGTGGGCCGTGATCATGTCCTTCGGCTTCAGCGCGTTCGTGGGCATCGTGTTCGGCATGTTCCCAGCGATCAAGGCCGCGCGCCTCGATCCCATCGACGCGCTGCGACACGAATAGCGCCGCACCAATCGCACCAGTTTCACTATGCTCTGCTTCTCCTCACCCTTCGGGCGATTGATGTCGACACACGCACACCCGCTGCTCCGCATGCTCCTGATGGTCTCGCTGCTGGCAGCATGCACCGCGCTGAGCGCCTGCGACAATCCGCTGTTCAGAGAGAAGTCGTACCTCACACGCCCCATCAGCGAGGAAGAGCTGCGCCGCATCGAGGCCATCGACCTCGCACAGCAGTCGCGCAGCGCGCCCGAGACCATCGAGCAGGCGGCTGAGCGCGTCATCAAGGAAGTCGTGCAGCCCGCCACCGCGCCGGCGACCGTCATACTCACCATCGAAGACGTGCGGGCCGCCGCCCTCGAGAACAACCTCGATCTCAAGGTCGAGGTGCTCAATCCCCCCATCGCGCAGGCCGATGTCGATGCCGAACGCGCCAAGTTCGAGTCCGTGTTCTTCGCCAACGCCCGCCGCAGCGTCACCGACAGTCCCGCGACGCTCGGCACGGAAGGTTCGCAGAGCACCTTCGATTCTTACGGCCTTGGCGTGGACATACCGCTCAGGACCGGCGGCATCGCCACCGTGCAACTGCCGCTGAGCCGCAGCGAGACCAACAACACCTTCGCGCTGCTCAATCCCGCCTACTCGTCCGACGTTGAACTCTCGATCTCGCAGCCGCTGCTGCGCAACGCCGGCGTCAACGTCAACACGCACTCCATCCGCGTCGTCGAATACAACAAGTCGATCGTCGACGCCCAGACCAAACTGGAAGCCATCCGCATCCTCGCCGAGGCCGAGCGCGCGTACTGGCGGCTGTTCGCCGCCACGCGCGAACTGCGCGTGCGGCAGGAGCAGTACGAACTCGCATTGACGCAACTGGAGCGGGCCCGCCGCCGCGTCAACGCCGGCGACGTCGCGCCTATCGAAGTCACGCGCTCCGAGTCCGGCGTGGCCGACACCCTCCGCGGCATCATCATCGCCAGCGCCGCCGTGCAGCGCCTCCAGCGCGACCTCAAGCGCATCATGAATCGCGAGGATCTGCCTCTCAACGGCCCCACCGCCCTCGAAATCGGCACCGAGGCCGCGCCCGTGAGTTTCGATCTCGATGCCGATGCCCTCGCCGACTTCGCCGTGTCCAATCGCATGGAGATGCTGGAGGAGGAACTCCGCATCGCCATCGCCTCCAGCACCGTTGATTTCGCCCGCAACCAGAAACTGCCGCTGGTCACGCTCGATTACACCTATCGCATCAACGGCCTGGGCTCGTCGTACAGCGAGTCGTTCGACCAGATTCCGCCGCACTCGTTCGAGGACTGGTCCGTCGGCGTCAACGCGCAGATTCCCATCGGCAACGAGGCCGCCAAGGCCGGCTACCACCAGGCCGTGCTCCAGCGCATGCAGCGGCTGGCGACCAAGACGCAGCGCGAAGCCGCCATCCGCCAGGAGGTCTACAACGCCCTCGACACGCTGCAGGAAGACTGGCAGCGCATCCTCGCAGCCCGCCAGTCAGCCATCCTCGCCGGCCGCACCTATCAGGCCGAGCAGCGGCAGTTCGATGTCGGGGCCCGCACCAGCACCGATGTGCTCGACGCCGCGACCAATCTCGCCGATGCCCAGTCGCAGGAGATCATCGCCCTGGCCGATTACCAGATCTCGCAGATCGACATCGCCTTTGCGACGGGCACGCTGCTGGGCCGCGAGCGCGTCCGCTGGGACGCCGACATGCAGATGCTCATCGAAGAGCCGCAGGAGCAGCAGCCGATCGCCCCGCCGCCCCCGCCGCCTGCGACCCAGCCGGGCGCGTGAACCCTTGCAGGTCACATAGCCCCCGGTCAATGACCGGGGGCTAACTGTGGGGACACGGCGACAAACGACTGCCACGGCGTCGGCACCATTCCCCACCCCATCGCTTCATTGTGTCGCAACACGTACCGCACGCGATTGGCCAACGTCATTTCGTCGAAACAGAATCGCTTGT
>DATKJG010000478.1:0-3326 GCA_035543215.1 Phycisphaerales bacterium
ACCTCAGGGTTGGGAAAATCCGGCGGGAAGTTGTGCTGCTTCGAGATCGTTGTGAACGCATCGAAGCAGATGCGCCCGCAGATGGCGGCGTCAGCGGGTGTGCCGCGACGGAGAGTCATGGGCATGGGTGAGATCGTAGTAACGGCGATATCTGTGAAGAATGCGCGAGCGTCGCTGGCGGCACGGCGAGACGCCGCGGCTCGCTGTCGTGTTTCTCGTTGCGCTACGCGCGCTCCACCAGCATGCTCACCGCGTTGCCGCCGCCCAGGCACAGACTCGCGATGCCGCGCTTCGCGTTCGTCCGCTTCATCTGGTGCAGCAGCGTCGTCAGCACGCGCGCGCCGGAGCCGCCGATGGGATGGCCGATCGCGATCGCTCCGCCGGCAATGTTCAGCCGGTCCTCGGGAATGCCCAGTTGTGTGATGTTCGTCAGCACTTGCGCAGCGAACGCCTCGTTGATCTCGAACAGATCGACATCCTTCGGCGTCAATTTGTTGCGCTCCATGATCATGCGCAGGCCATGCGTTGGGGCATCGAAAATGTCCTTGGGCGCGACGCCCGCGGTGCAGTAATCGACGATGCGCGCCATGGGCGTGGCCCCCCACTCCTTCGCCTTGGCTTCGCTGGCGACGATGATCGCCGCCGCGCCGTCGGAAATCTGCGAGGCGTTGCCCGCCGTGACGCTGCCGTCCTTCGCGAACGCCGGGCGCAACTTGCCCAGGCCTTCGGCGGTCGAGTCGCCGCGAATGCCCTCATCCTGTGCGACGCCTTCCTTGCCGCCGATCTGTTCAGCCGTTACCGGCGCGACTTCGCTTTTGAACCAGCATTCCTTCCACGCGTGCGCCGCCCGCTGATGCGACTGGGCGGAGAAGCGATCCTGATCGGCGCGCGAGATCTTGAACTTCGTCGCGATGTGGTCAGCCGCGTTGCCCATGCCCCACTGCTCGAAGGCGCACCACAGGCCGTCGTACTGCATGTGATCGATCATCTTCGCATCGCCGAACTTCACGCCCGCACGCAGATACTCCAGGTGCGGGGCCAGCGACATGTTCTCGAAGCCGCCCGCGACGACGCACTGGTTGTCGCCGGCCTTGATCGACTGGGCCGCAAGCATGACGGCCTGCAGGCCCGAGCCGCACACCTTGTTGATGGTCTGAGCATTGAGCGTGTTGGGCAGACCGGCCTTGAGTCCCGCCTGTCGCGCGGGATTCTGCCCCAGACCCGCCTGCAGCACGCAGCCCATGATGCATTCGTCGATTGCGTCCTTCGCCTTCGGCACTTCCGCAAGCACAGCCTGGATCGCCAGTGCGCCCAGTTGCGGCGAAGGCGTGCGGCTGAAACCGCCCATGAACTTGCCGATGGGCGTGCGCTTGGCGGCGAGAATGACAGCCACAGGGGGGGCGTGGGTGGCGGCGGCGGACGATGGCATGCAGCGAATTCCTCTGATTCAGAAGGTGCGGGATCAGCATTCTAGACGCGACGGCGAACGTGCCCCGCGAGTCAGAAGTTCGCGTCCCCGCCCCCCCCGTCGCGCCTGCCCGCCCCAAAACGCACAGGGCCCGCAGGACGCGGGCCACGGGCGACAGGGAACGGAAACTGTTAATGTCTCGTCGAACGGCCAGACCCGATTCAGGACGGACTCAGGACGGCCAGTTCATGTCCTCGATCATCCGGTCAATCGCGCGGTTGATGCTGTCATCGGTCTCGTAAAGGCCGCGATCGATGGCGGAGCGCGCCATGTCGACGCGATCCTGCCGGACATCAGGCATCTCGCGCATCCGGGCGAGCAGCTGGGCCATTTCCGAAAGCTCCACGCGATCGGCCCTGGCGCCGGCCAGGGGCGCGACGTCGAACGGGTCGAGGCGGCGAATGCCGCTGGGCGAGGTGTGCGAGAGGGAGGCCACGTTCCGGATGGCATGCACCGGGCCGTTGGCCGCTGGTTGAATCGATAGATCTGACATGAAGAAGTTATGCTCCTTGACAGCCCTTGCTCGAACCTACTCTGGCGTGCATCGCCGATCGAAAGCGGGCCGTCGTGACCGCCTCTTTTTCCCGGCGGCCACTGCCCAAATGATCGTCGCGCAACTCGGTTTTTCTTGAACTTTAGATTTCACGTCGTTTTTGCTACAACTACTGCACGGCTGCGGACTTATGTCATTCTCGGACCTTGGCCCGGCAACCTCCCGCCCCGATCCGAGCGAAAGCCTTACTGTTGTTTGACGATGCCTGCGCGCACTCCAAAAAAAGGCCTCTTCGCGACCGTCATGTCGGCAGTTCTTGCGCTTTCGCTGGCCGGCTGCGCGAGCGACAGCGCCAACCAGGCCGGCGGCGGCAAACAGACGGGTGCGAAAACCTCCAACAACATCGCCGACGGCGACTACTACTCCAGCGCCTGGCTGTCGGCGAAAGGCTACGACAAGATCGATCCCGCGCTTCTGCCCGAGCGCCAGTCGCCGGTCGTGCGAAGCAGCCACGGCGTGCCGCTGGGGGCCGGCGACAACAAGCCGGCCAAGGTCGACGAGACCTCAGCCCTGCCGCCGCCCGCTCCAATCGGCTCCGGTGCAGGCGCCGGGCCGGTTCCGCCGCTGCCTTCAGAGCTCGCTGAGCAGCGCGCAGCCGGCGTGTGGTCGCTGGTGCTGGCCACGTTCACCGACGGCAACACCGTCGAGGCGGCCCAGCGCATGATCAGCGAGACCGCCAAGGTCGCACCCGACGTGCAGAACCTTCGCGTCCACCCCACGTCGAAGGGCTCGATGGTGGTGTACGGCGAGTATCCCGGGCGCGATGACGCCAAGGCCGCCGAAGACCGGACGTGGCTGAAATCGATCAAGTACCAGAATCGCCCGGTCTTCTCCAGCGTCATGCTGGCCCACCTCGATCTGCGTCCTTTGCAGGCCGACCTGCATCCCTATGACCTGCACATGGCGCGGCGCGAGCATCCCAAGATCAAGCCGCTGTACACGCTCGACATCGCGGTGTGGGATGACTTCGACTCGGGCAAGTTGTCGTATGACGAGATCCGCCGCTCCGCCGAGCGTTACGCCAGGCAATTGCGCAGCCAGGGCTTCGAGGCGTACTTCTATCACGATGATGTCGCCAAGCGCAGCATGGTGACGGTGGGCCTGTTCGATCATCGCGCGATCAACGAAACCAGCGGCCTGTACACCGACATGGTGATTGAACTCGCGTCGCACTTTCCGCAGCGTCTGGCCAACGGAGAGCCGCAGTTCGACTACGCCGACCGCTTCCGGCCGGAGATGGGCGTCAAGCCTCTCACGCCCGTGCTGGTGCTGGTGCCTGACATGTGACCATGATGACGGGGGCGC
>DATKJG010000479.1:0-4527 GCA_035543215.1 Phycisphaerales bacterium
GTCATGCGCGATGGTTGAACTCGGGCGTCAGTCCGGCCGATCAAGGCCGCGCAGCAGCGCCGGATCGAGCGGCGTCGCGAGGTTGCCGGTGTTCTGGGCATCGTGTCGCAGCATGCGCCAACCGAGACCGGCGCCGGTAAAGCCCGTCAGGCAAACGGCCGCGCCACAGCGGTCGTTCTCCTCGGTCTTTCCAACGACAAAGAAGACATCGAGTTTCCCGTCGCCGTTCAGATCCGCGATGGCCGGGCCGTGACTGTTCGATTGCACGTTCTTGCCCAGCGCCTTGGCGGCGTCGAACTCGCACAGCAGCGCGCCGTCCTTGCCGCGTACCGCGCGAAAGAGTCCCTTGCTGTTGAGGAATGCGAAGTCGATGCCGCCATCGCCATCAAGATCAGCCGCGCTGACGCCGCGCGTCACCGAATCGACGCCGCGCGAGGCATCGGCATCGACGCTCCACAGGATCGTTCCGTCGCCGCGAATCGCCGTGACCTTCTGGCTGGCTGCGATCACTTCGGGTTTGCCATCGCCGTCGGCATCGCAGATGACGGTTGGCGACATGAAGTAGCGATCGCCTGGCGCGACAGTCCACAGTTCTTTGCCGTCGCGTGCTCTGAAGGCGTACACCCTGCCGTCGTAGGAGGCGATGGCGAGATCTGGCGCGCCATCGCCGTCGAGATCTCCCACGCTGCAGCCGTGATAGATATGATCGCCGGTCTGGACGTTCCAGAGTTCGCTGCCGTCCTTGCCGCTGACGCAGTGGATGCGATGATCGCCGCGAAAGTTAGCGGCGATGAAATCCATGACAGCATCACCATCGACATCCATCACGATGGGGCACGACTGCACGGCGCCCGGCGCGACCTGCAACGTACGGGCAATCGTGCCGTCGCTGCCGTGAACAACGTGCAATTTGCCCTTGAACGTTCCGACGACGATGTCAGTCTTGCCATCGCCATCCGCGTCGCCGATCCAGGGTGGCGTATCAGTGGACTCTCCAGTCCCCATCGCGCACGTCCACAGCGGCTTGCCGGTTGCGGCATCGAGCGCGAGCACCTTGCTGCTGTTGGACACCGGCACGATGAGTTCGAGCGAGCCATCGGCGTTGACATCGGCGAAGCGGCACGAGGCGTCGAGGCATTCGTTCTCACCCTTCCACGTCCAGAGCGTCGTGCCGTCCTCGCCGTTGAGCACGTGCACGGACGAATCGCCGAAGTAGGTGGCGAAGGCGATCTCGAGTTTCCCATCGTCATCGACATCGCACACGGCTGCGCCGCCGAAGGAGTTGGACTTCAGCGTCGCCGTCCAGAGCAGGCGCGGCTGCGCGGCGTCGGCAGCCGGAGCTCGCGGCGCCGGATCTCCTGTCACCTGCGCCGCCGCGATGGGTGCCGTCGATGCAAGAACGAGTGCGAGAAGGTGTTGGCGCATGATGCTGCTCCTTGGGAGGCCCGGTCACAACCGCCCCACATCTTCGCGGCTACTCGCCGGGTTTGTCCATGCTCAAGTCAAACGTGGCGAACAATCGCGCTGCGATGGGCACCGTCGCCAGCGCTCCGCCAGCCAGCAGAAGCCAGCCGGCAGCCAGCGTCAATGGCCACGAGCCGGTGGCCAGCAGCACCAGAGCCGCGACGCCGACAGCTAGCCCCAGCGCGATCATGAGGCCGATCATCTTGGCGAACATCACCACCATTGCGCGGCCCATCACCGACATGTCGCCGGGCGTGCTCATGGTCTGGGCGGTGGGGAACATGAGAAAGATGACGTTCTCGAGACCAACGACCAGCCCGATCGCTGCCGGCGCGATGATCGCTGCCACCGCAGCGCCCCGTGTGTAACGCGGCGCGAATCCGATGACCGCGGCGGCGATCAGCCACGCCATGAATGTCAGGACCAGCACCGGCGCGAGCATCTGGCCGGCGGCGACCGCCCATGGCGGCAGCGGCAGCGCCTTGAGCGCGTCCATGCGAGCCAGGTCGCCGCGAAAATCGAAGCGCACCATCGATGGCAGTATGAACAGCAGCCACATGCCGCCCATGATGAGCAGCGGGATGATCGCGCCTTCATGCTCGGAGGCCATCCAAAGCATCGGGCCTACGCCCAGCGTGATCATCAGGAGCATCAGGAGCAGGCCGCGAGCGCCGCGCAGGGCCATCATCAGTTGTCGCCAGGCCAGCGGACCGACGCCGCCCATGCGCGGCAGCATGCCGATGCGAAGGCCGCGCACGGGCTTCGCCGCCCCAAATGCGTGCCCGCCGCTGCGCATGTGTCGCACGCGAGCGAGCATGGTCTCGGTGGCCGTCAACGAGGACTCGATGAAGTGTGAATCCAGGCGCAGGATCGCGGCGATCAGCGCCACGATCATGGCAATCGAGATTGCCGCCCACAGGATCAGGTCGGGCCAGATGTGTTCGGCAGCGAAGGTCCTGGTCAGCACGACAAACGGTGCGAGCACGATGCGGGCCAGCACACTGTCGCCGGCCTGCCACTTGATGTCGTGAAAGCCGGACACGCCGGAGAACATCGGCCGCGCCATGACGACGACCGCAGCGACAATCAGAGCCAGCAGCAAACCCATGGCCAGGCGCACCTCCAGCGGCGAATGGCGGGCCGTGACCGCCTGTCGCGCCAGCACCAGCAGCATCGCCAGCGATTGTGCGAAGAGCCAGCACAGCCAGAGTCCGCCGAACGCCGCGATCCACAGCGTGGCGTGCCGCATCTGCCAGATCGAGAACAGCAGTGAAACCCACAGGGCCGCGAAGGCGGTAACGGCGATCTTGTACAGCACCAGTTGATGGCGGCTGAACGGCCCGGGAAACAGGAAGTCGACGTCGGCGGCGGAGAACGACAGGGCCTTTCCGCCTGAGAGCAGCGACATCGCGAGCGTAAATGCCAGCAGCACCAGCGGCATGAAGGCGCGCACGGATGCGGGGTCGGAGCGCGGCCGGCCGATGGATGTGCCCAGAATGCTCGGCAGCAGCCACAGGGCGAACAGGGCGCAGCCGACGACGAAGAACACGATGCCGCGGGGCGTCCTGAGGCTGCGCCTGATCCGCCGCAGTCGCGCGACGAAGCGCAGGCGCCACAGCAGAATCAGCGATCGATCGATCACGCGCCGCCCCCGGGCGCACCGATCGCCGTTGCTCCGTTGGCGGCGGGCTCGGCCACGGCGGCGCCCTCGGTGAGCCGGAAGAAGAAATCCTCCAGCGTCGAGTCGCCGTGCGCTGCGCGCTCGGTGCGCGCCTGCTCCATCGAGCCGAAGAACAGCCGCTGGCCGCGATGCAGGATCAGCAGGTCCGTGCAGATGTCCTCGACCAGCGAGAGCAGGTGCGAACTGATGACCGCCGCTGCGCCCCGGCTGACCAGATGTCGAATCGAGTCTTTCATGGTCCGGATGCCGCGAGGATCAAGCCCGGTCAGCGGCTCATCCAGCCAGATGGCCCGGGGCTGGTGCAGATACGCGCAGCAGATCGCCGTCTTCTGTCGCATGCCGCGCGAGAGTTCCTGCGCGATGGTGTTCTTCTTCTCGACCAGTTCGAACTGTCGCAGGAGGTCGTCGGCGCGCTGCTGCCAATCCGGCGCCGGCACGCGATAGGCCGAGGCGGTGAAGCGCAGGTGCTCCCAGATCGTCAGGGAGTCGAACAGATGCGGATCGTCCGGCACGTAGGCCAGTTCGCGTTTCGCCGCGACCGGGTCGCCGGCGACGTCATGACCGGCGATAACAGCGCTGCCCGAGGTCGGCGGAATGATGCCGCAGGCACATCGCATCGTCGTCGTCTTGCCGGCGCCGTTGGGCCCGACCAGACCGAGAATGCGGCCGGCATCGACATGAAACGACAATCCGCGCACGGCGTGCGTGTCGCGATACTGCTTGTGGAGATCGCGAACGACAATGGGCGTAGGCGCGTGGGATGAGTCCATGGCGATGAGCGCACACGCCTATCGAAAAAGTGCTCCAAGTCCGGCGAGGCCGACAATCAGCGCGTACACGGCGAGGATGCTCGTGCTGATGATGCCCAGGATCAGCCCCACGCGTGCGAAGGTATGCGACGATTTGCCAAAGCCGCCCATTCTGAGTTCGCGGCGTGCCTGGAAGTACACCACGATCGCGATCGGGCCAAGGATCGCGCAGATCACCAGCGAGAGAAGGCCGAGCACGAAGCACGTGGTGGCCGAGGAGCACGAGCGCTCGCCGATGACGCGCGGCTGCAGCGAGGCCGCGACCGCCATGCCGCACTCCGGGCAGGCCGCGCCGATCGCCGTGCCGGAGAGGTCGTAGCCGCAGCCGGCGCAGGCGATGCTGGTGGGGGTGATGGGCGGCGCATCAGGCACGCGCCACAGCATACCGCATCAGCGCGGCATCACGGGCGAGCCGGAAGCCTCCGTCGCCAGCACGTCAAGACTCCTTTCGAGTTGGGGATCGTCGTTGCCGCGCAGTTCGAGCGCAGGGTTCTCGGCGTGGACGTCGGGTTCCACGCCGACGCCTTCCAGGCGTACGCCATCGACTCGCACATCGCTCACTGCGACGACGAG
>DATKJG010000480.1:0-2052 GCA_035543215.1 Phycisphaerales bacterium
CAGTGAGCTGAGCCCAATCGCGGATGACGCGATACGGGTTGGCACCGCTGTTGACCGGCGGCTGCTGGTCGGTCTGAGGCGTGCCACCTCGCTGCTGCGCGTGGACGACGACGCCCAGGGCACACAGCGCAGCACCGTAGAGCGCACGCTTTAGCGTGCGCGTGCGCGTGAGGCCCTTCACTTCCAACTCTCAATCGCTTTGTAGTGCAGCGAGTCAGGGGGCAACTCCGCGAGCTCGATGCGCCCCATGTAGGGATCGGTGATGTTAGCCAACACGGCTTTCGTGTCGCTGCGGTTCACGTCGCTCACCGTCAACCCATTCTTCCGGAATCTCGCGACCGCCTCGGCGACGTTCTCGACGTGCAGGCCGTAGTGATTGAATCCTCCCGCTCGCTGCGGGGTGACCGGCTGCAGTTCGAGGAAGGTGTTCTTGCTGATCTGCATATAGACCAGGCGCACCTGTCCTTTGTCATCGTGGGCACGGAAGGCTTCGCGATACCCCATCTTCTGCGCGTAGTACGTCACCGCCTCGTCGATGTTGGGCACGTTGATGGCGACGTGATTCATCATCACCACCCCGCCCGCGGCGCCGCCGCGGGCAGCGCTCTGCGCCAACCCCACGTGCACCGCCACGCCGACGAGCAGACCAACCGCGAACAGCATCGCACCGCGCATACGCACCTCCTTCATCGGCTCCGGATGCGACACATTCTGCAACAGGTGCCGGCCTGGCGCCGCAGACAGCCACGTGCGGAGAACTTCGCATCGACCGCGACTTAATCCGCGGTTGACGCGCGATTTTGCTCGACATACGCGTGATTTCAGCGCGAAAAGCAAGGCACGGCAGTTGCTCCCGCCCCGGCCGGAGATGTGACGATGAAGAGTCCGAGACTGCTCGCCTTGAGCCTGCCGCTGTTCCTCCTCGGGTGCCGCGCCCCGGAACCCGTCGCTGCCGCGGCGCCCGCACCAAAAGCGCACATGAACATGCTGCAACTGATGCGCGCATTTCCGTTCCCACACTCGAACGTACTGTTCGACACGCAAAGCCGCGATCCGATCGGCCCGGAGAAGAAGCAATCGATGGTCTTCAGTGTGTACCGGTGGCAAGACGCGGATACATATGCCGGATGGGAAGGCGTCGAGAACAGCGCGCTGGCATTGGCGGAGATGGCGCCGATGCTGCTGATCCCGCGGCAGTGCGCCAACGGCTTGCCTGCCCCGGTCGATCAACCCGACTGGAAGGCCGCGGTCGAAGGACTGGTGTCGGCGGGAGAAGCTGCACACAAGGCCGCGCTCACCAAGAACCTCGATGAGATGCTGGCGGTCAGCGAGACCGTGGTGAATTCATGCTCGGCGTGCCACGACAAGTATCGCGACGTCGATCTCGAGGGCGGCACGCGCTGTCAGGTCGGGGCGAAGAAGAAGTAAGGACACGCCATGGCCAGGATTCTCGGCGCCGTTGCCAGCTCGCACACGCCCACGATCGGGTTCGCGCTCGATACGCACAAAGAGCACGATCCGGCGTGGGCGCCCATCTTCGAGGGCTACAAGCCCGTGCAGCGCTGGCTGGCAGCCAAGCAACCCGACGTCCTGCTGATGATCTTCAACGATCACGTGACGTCGTTCTTCTTCGATCACTACTCCCACTTCGCCCTCGGGATCGGCGACTCGTACGCGCCGGCCGATGAAGGCGGCGGCGCGCGGGCGCTGCCGCCGGTGCGGGGGCACACCGGCCTCTCGCATCACATCGCCGCGGGACTCGTCGCCGACGATTTCGATCTCGCCTACTTCCAGGACAAGCCGCTCGACCATGGCTGCTTCTCGCCGCTGTCGATGCTGTGGCCGCACGAACCGTCGTGGCCGGGCGCGATCGTGCCGCTGCAGATCGGCGTGCTCGAATTTCCGATTCCATCGGCGCGACGCTGCTACCGTCTCGGACAGAGCTTGCGGAAAGCCATCGAGAGCTACCCGGACGCTCTCAAGGTGGTGCTCGTGGCGACCGGCGGCCTGTCACACCAGGTACATGGCGAACGATGTGGGTTCA
The DNA here is from genome assembly GCA_035543215.1 of Phycisphaerales bacterium. Taxonomy (GTDB): domain Bacteria; phylum Planctomycetota; class Phycisphaerae; order Phycisphaerales; family SM1A02; genus DATKJG01. The sequence continues at coordinate 2,045 of DATKJG010000480.1, forward strand.
ACAACACC
>DATKJG010000481.1:0-3315 GCA_035543215.1 Phycisphaerales bacterium
GCTCAATCTCCGGCAACTCGGGCATGAGCGGCAGGATAGGACGGCCGGGTGCGCGATGAACAGCAACCGGCCCACCGCGGCCGCATATACTCGCACAGCGAAGCCCAGCGCCCGTCGCCGTCATCTCACACAGGAACGGATGCCCACCCATGCCTGATCCGCTTGCTTCAAGACCAGCCACCGCCCCGATGGATCCCGAGGCCGCTGCCCGCGAGGTGACCGACGCCTACGCCCGCATCAAGCGCGAGATCGGCAAGGTCATCGTCGGCCAGGACGAGGTCGTCGATGAACTGCTGATCGCGATCCTCGCCGGCGGCCACGCGCTGGTGGTTGGCGTGCCGGGCCTGGCCAAGACACTGCTGATCTCGACGATCGCGCGGACGCTGAGCCTTGGCTTCAGCCGCATCCAGTTCACGCCCGACCTCATGCCTTCGGACATGACGGGGACGGAAGTCATCGAGGAGGACAAGACCACCGGCTCGCGCGAACTGCGCTTCGTGAAGGGGCCGATCTTCTCGAACGTGATTCTCGCTGACGAGATCAACCGCACGCCGCCCAAGACTCAGGCCGCGCTGCTGGAATCGATGCAGGAGAAGCAGGTCACCGCCGGCGGCGTGCGGCATCGACTGCCCGAGCCGTTCTTCGTCCTCGCGACGCAGAACCCCATCGAGCAGGAAGGCACCTACCCGCTGCCCGAAGCGCAACTCGATCGCTTCATGTTCAACATCAAGATCGCGTACCCGACCGAGGAGCAGGAACTGCGGATCGTGCAGCAGACGACCGCGCCGCACGAATCAAAACTCGAGACGGTGCTGACCGGTGAGCAGGTGATGCGCATTCAGAACCTCGTCAAGCAGGTGCCGGCGGCCGATCATGTCGTGAGATACGCGCTGCGGATGTCGCGGGCCACGCGCGTCAAGGAGCCGACGCCCAAGCCCAAGGTCATCGAGCAGTACGTGGCGTGGGGCGCGGGCCCGCGCGCCAGCCAGTACCTGGTGCTGGCGGCGAAGGCCAAGGCCATCCTCACCGGCGCCACGCACGTGATGCCCGAGCACATCCGCGCGATGGCTCTGCCGGTGCTGCGGCATCGCATCATCACCAACTTCAACGCCGAGGCCGACGGCGTGACAACTGATGACATCGTCACCACGCTGATCAAGGAGACGCGGCTCGACGCGTCGGACGAGGCGACGCAGCGCCGGATGGATGCGGTGATGAAATAACGCGGCGAGCCGGGGCCTCCTCGTTGCCCACTACTCTTCTCTACGACTTCGCAGCCAGGCGCTTGCGCAGCCAGGCGCGGGCGAAGTACCAGTCGCTCTCGGCGGTCTTGGGAGCGATGTCGAGCACGCTCGCGGCGTCGCGGAAGGTCAGGCCGCCGAAGAAGTGCAGTTCCACGACCCTCGCGCGGCGCAAATCGATTTCTTCCAGTTCGCGCATCGCGTCATCCAGGGCTAGCACATCAAATGCCAGGCCGTCATCATCGCCAGTCGCGGCGTCGAGGCCAGCATGGCTGAGCGTGACGCGAAGGCGGTCGCCGCCGCGCTTGCCGGCGTTGCGGCCGCGGGCGTGATCGACGAGGATCTGGCGCATCGCCATCGCCGCCACTGCACGGAAGTGCGATTCATCGCGCCAGTTCGGGTTCGGATGCCGCGCGATCTTGAGAAAGGCCTCGTGCACGAGGGCCGTCGGCTGCAGCGTGTGATCGGGCCGGTCCTGCCGCAGGTAGTCGGCGGCGATGCGCCTCAGTTCGTCGTACACCATCGGGAGCAGCGCCTCGGCCTTGTTGCGCACAGCCTCGCTGCGCGGCGCCGCTGGATTCTGATCGGATGGCGCCATGGGCTGCTCCATCATCATTCTCGCCTCGACCGATCGTGATCACAAGCGGAATGTCGCTGGATCGCCGCCTTGCTGCGCGCCTAGATGCTCGCTGTTCGCGTCTCGTCATCGACCAGCCGCAGCCAGGCATCGCGCAACTGGCGCGTGATCGGGCCGACCTCGCCGCCGGCGATCTTCTCGCGCTCCACCCCTACCACCGGTAGCACGCCCCAACTGCTGTTGGTGAGGAACACCTCATCGGCCCCGAGCACATCGTTGATGTCGAGCATCCGCATCGTCACGTCGATGTCCAGACTCTCGGCCAGTTCGCGAATCGCCTCGCGCGTGATGCCCGGCAGCACGGGCGCGCGCAACGCGGCCGAGCCCGCCACGGTCTCCTCCTCGCCGCGGGCAATGGGCGTGAGCAGCGAGCCATCCTTCACCAGGAAGGCGTTGCTCACGCAGCCGCCAGCGAGATGATTCCAGATACTGAACCACAGTGCCTCACCAGCCCGCTTGCCCGCAGCGTCCTGCAACGCGCGAATGCGGCCCCAATAGTTCAGCGTCTTGTGCCCGGCCATCGGATCGTGCGGATTCACGCGGCCATCGGCGATGGTCGCGAGCACGCCGCGCTCGAAGAAATGATCGGGATACGGCGTCGGCGGCTGGACGACGATCGCGATGGTCGGATCGACCGGCCCCCCACGCTTGCCTTCGGACTGCAGCAAGCTCAGGTTGCCGCCCGTGACGCTCAGGCGCACGCGGGCTTCGCGCAGGTTGTTGCGCTGCACGGCGAGGTTGACGGCATCGCCGAGCGGCTCGATGCGCAAACGCTCGCTCAGCAGCAGTTCGCGGGCTGAATCGGCGAGACGCTGCATGTGCTGCTCGACGCGGAAGACCGAGCCGTTGCGCGCCAGCATCGTCTCGAACAGGCCCACGCCATGCTGGAAGCCCGCGTCGAACAAGGACACCATCGCCGCATCGCGATCGACGAACTTGCCGTTGAGCCAGACGAGCATCGCCAGAGCATAGAGCGGAGTCTCGCAGGGTGGGCGGCGCCCGCCCTGCGCGCTGTCATCTGCGTCTACACTCACCTCATGGTCGGCTTCAATCCGCAGCCTTCGCGCTCGCGTCGCTGGATGATCGCGGCGCTCATCCTGCTGGCGGGCGGCGCTGTCGCGTGGTGGGCCTCGGCCCGTGAGACGCAGAAAATGCGCAGCGTCGAGGCCCAGGTGCAGACCATCTGCCGCGACCTGGCGCAGAATGTGGACTTGACCAAGCGCGTCAACGCCCAGAATCCAATCGTCGCGGAGCGCGTGCTGCAGGAGATGCGGCGCGTCCTCTCCGGGCGCGATGACGCGAGCCTCGTGCAGGTCAATGTGATTTCGGGCGATGCGCGAGCCGATCGCGCCGGCTCGGTCGCCACGCCCGCAACGCACACTGCGATCCTGCATATGGGCGACGTCGAACTTCTCGCGCTGCGCATCCGCTGCGACG
>DATKJG010000482.1:0-4677 GCA_035543215.1 Phycisphaerales bacterium
GGTGACGCGCGCGGTTTCGACGCAACCGCCCTGGTCGATCGCAACATCAACGATGACCGCGCCAGGTTTCATGTGCTGAAGATCAGTGCGGCGAATGAGGTGCGGCGCCTTGGCGCCGGGAATCAGCACCGCGCCCACGACCAGATCCGCCCAGTCCAAGTGCTCGCGAATCGCCTGCGGGTCGGAGTAGATCATCGTGACGTTGTCGGGCATGAACTCATCCAGTTCGCGCAGGCGGTCGATGTTGACATCCATCACGACGACCTTGGCACCCATGCCGGCCGCGACTTGCGCAGCGCAGGTTCCCACCACGCCGCCGCCGATGACCAACACGTGCCCGGGCTCGACGCCCGGCACGCCGCCCAGCAGGATGCCGCGACCGCCTTGCGGCCGCTCCAGGTACTTGGCGCCTTCCTGAACCGAGAGTTTGCCGGCGATCTCACTCATGGGCGTCAACAGCGGCAGGTAGCCGCGCTTGTCGGTCAGCGTCTCGTAGGCGACGCACGCGGCCTTGCTTTTGAGGCAACCGACGGTCAGTTCCTTGTCGGCGGCGAAGTGGAAGTACGTGAACACTGTCTGGCCGTCCCGCATCATGGGGACTTCCTGAGGCTGGGGCTCCTTGACTTTGACGACCATGTCGGCCTTGCCCCAGACATCGGCGGCGGCTGGAACAATCTTGGCCCCGGCGGCGTCATACTGCTGGTCGGGAAATCCGCTGCCGACGCCGGCGCCGGATTGAACGAGGACGGTATGGCCCTGTTTGACCAGGACTTCCGCGCCGACAGGTCGCATGCCGACGCGATACTCGTCCTTTTTCACTTCCGTGGGTACGCCGACGATCATGGCTGACACATCTCCTTTGGACTGCTTCGAGGCGCGGTCGCACAGCGCACAACGGTGCTCCTGCGAATGGATTCAGCGCTGGCAGGGGCGGAGATGATACAGCCAACATGACCGGGGCGGGGACGCCGGGGATGCCTGCAGGCACGGCCGCGAGGCAGCGTATCTGCTACCATTCTCGATCCATCGCAGTGCGGCCCGCGCAACTGCAGTGAAGTGGGTGCGAAACGCGGGCTGTGGCCGGCAATCTCCGGTCTGGATGGTACTCCTCCTTGCTTGACGGTTTGATAAACATGCGACAGGTACAGCACTCAGCGTGGCATCGGATCTTGACAGCGGCTCTTGCGTGCGCAGCGATCGCGATCGGATCGCCCGCACACGCTCGACAAGGCAACGCCGCGCTCGTGACGCAGGTGGTCGGCGAACTCAACAAGCACCCGACCGTCGCCGGGCCGGAGAGCGCCAAGGCATATCGAACACTCTTCGACGCCTACCTCGACCTGAGCAAGCCGCCGATGGAGGTGGGCCCCTCGTTCAACCTTGACACGATCCATCCGAAGATGAAGGAGTGGAAGGCGGTTACGGGTTGGGCCGAGTCCAACTCGAAGATGGCCGACGCCATCATCGAAGCCAAGAAGAGCGGCAAGTTCACCAAGATCGGCATGCCGTACGGCCGTGACGGGCTGGATCCGAAGTACGTGCGCGCCGGGCTCACAGCCGATGTGGGCGTCAATGGCAGTTTGCGCGCGAGCGAGTTTCCGTACACGCATGCGGTGGACACGATGGCCGCGTTCGCGACCGCCGAAACCTATCGGCTCATGGAAGCCAACCAGACGCAGCGGGCGCTGGATCTGTACGTGGCCTTTGCGTTCGTCGTGCGCGTGTTTGCAGATCGGGAATTCCTGGCCGAGAAGATGCACTTTGTCGACATGCTCTCGAGCGTGATGGAGAACATGCGCGATGTGTTCTACACGTATCAGGATCGCATCACGACAGACCAGTACTCGAACATCGCCCAGCAGGAACTTCCGTTTCTGCGGCCGGATCGAAGCCGTCTGTTCATGCCCGAGGCCGATCGTGTCGTCGCCGAGGCGCTGATTCGCGAAGTGTTCAACGAGCGCGGCGACAGGGCGGACGAGGAGAAATTCGCCAACACCTTTGCCGAGGTGCAGGCCAAGGACGCCCCGCTGACGCGCTTCGGCGCCGCCAAGCGCTGGCGCATGATTGCGAGCATCCACAGTTCCCTGACGGACTCCATGCAGCGGCTGAATCTGATCTACGACGACTGGTGGCGGCGCTGGCGCATTGACCAGTACGACTCGCAGTTGCTGTCGGTGCAGTCGCAGTTCGATCGGACCAATCGGATCCGCTACGCCGCCGTGCTGTACTCGGTCGAGGACCTGTCGGAGGCGTTCGCGGTCCGGAACACCCTGGTGGCAGAGGTCAATGGCACGGCCGTCGCCGCCGGCCTGTGCGCTTACAAGAAGACCTACAGCCAGTACCCCGACGACAAGGAAAAGATCTACGGCCAGGCGCTTCGCAAGGGCAGCGATGTCGATCCCTACGACAAGGAATTGCGGCCGTTCAAGTATCGGCTTCTCACATCGCGTCAGGCCGTGGACAGCGAAATCGGACGCGGCTGGGTTGAGTCGGGCGAAGGCTTCCTGTACTCGCAGGGCCAGGATCACGATGACGACCGCGGCGCCGAGGCGTCGATCGACGGCGCCAAGGGCGACATGCTGCTCTGGCCGCCGGTGAAAGTCCTGGCACGCGCGCAGGGTCTGATCGAATGACCTTGCGTGACGAGTGAGGCATCTGGATTATCCAATACCCTGCAAGTTCTCGAGCCGGCGCACGGTTCCGTGGTATCGCCCATGAGTGATATTGAGAAGGTTGTCATCATCGGCAGCGGGCCGGCCGGCTGGACCGCCGCGATCTACGCTGCTCGCGCCAACCTGAAACCGGTGGTGTACATCGGCACGCCTCAGGCCAACCCGGCGCCGGTGCTGCCGGGCGGGCAGTTGATGCTCACGACGGAAGTTGAGAACTATCCCGGCTTTCCGATGGGCGTTACGGGCCCCGACATGATGGGGCTCTTCCAGCAGCAGGCCGAGCGATTCGGCGCCCGCGTCATCGGCGAAGACATCGTCCGCTGCAATTTCTCGCGAAAGCCGTTCGAACTGCACACTTCGGAGAAATCGATCGTCAAGGCGCATGCTGTCATCATCGCCACCGGCGCGACGGCGAACTGGCTCGGTCTTGCCAACGAGCTGCGACTGGCGACCAGCGGCGGGGGCGTCAGCGCCTGCGCAGTGTGCGATGGCGCCCTGCCGGGGTTTCGCGATCAGCCCCTAGCTGTCGTCGGCGGCGGCGATACGGCGATGGAGGAAGCGAGTTACCTCACGAAGTTCGGCTCGACGATCTACGTCATTCATCGCCGCGATGAATTCCGCGCCAGCAAGACGATGCAGCAGCGCATCTTCAATGCGCCGAATGCGAAGGTCATCTGGAACGCGGTGGTCGCGGATGTGCTGGGCAACGACCACATCGAAGGGGTGCGGCTCAAGGACACGGTCACGGGCAAGGAATCGGATCTGCCGGTGCGCGGGCTGTTCATTGCGATCGGCCACACACCTGCGACAAAGTTCCTTCAGGGTTCGGGACTGTCGTTCGACGACAAGGGCTACGTCAGACTTGCGACGCGCTCGAGCGCGACGAACATCGAAGGGGTGTTCGCCGCGGGCGACGTTGCCGACTCCATCTATCGCCAGGCGGTGACCGCCGCAGGCATGGGGTGTCAGGCGGCGCTCGACGCTGAGCGATGGCTGGCGGCCAAGGGCGTGCATTAGCTGGCGACGCGCTGCTCGCTGAATGCCGATCGCTCGCTCCACATCCAACTTGGCAAACACCAACTTTCGACGCTAGGCTTCCGTTCACGCCGCCGATGCGAACTGCCACGCTGACTCTCTTGACGCTTCTGGGGCTGGTAGCGGGCTCGTACTACGGGCAACTGGTTTTGTTTGATCCGCAGAGCCCGATCGACACAAAGCATTGGACGTTCGTGGCGGGCGATCTGCTGCTGATCCGGCCGCTCGTGCTCCTGACTCCGCCGCTGACCGTGGCCTGCATCGTCGTCGCGGGCGGGCGCACGAAAGCCGCCTCGCGCTTCGGGCTGGCCTTGGGCGCGACGCTGGCGTGGTTCGCGATCATGATGATTGTCTCCGTGGGCCTGGGAGCGGCAGCCGCCACGCTGTTGCGGGCGGGCGACATCGCGCCGGAGGCGCGCGGGGCCCTGATCGGCGCATCGGCGGCCCGCTTCGAGAGCACGCCGGAAGTCGCACAGGGTGTGCAAGCGATCATCAACAATCACCAGAACACCCTCGCTGGCGCCTCGCTGGCCATCGTTCGTCGAGTGTTGCCCGACAATCTCATCAGCGACCTCGGCGCAGGCCGCCTGCTCGGTCTGATTGTTCTGGCGCTGCTTATCGGGCTTGGACTGGCGTCGATCGGCGAGCGCGGCAGTGCTGCGCTGGTGGTCATCGAGGCGCTGCAGGCGGCGCTGCTGCGAGCCGCGCGCTGGATCAGTTGGATTGCGCCGCTGGGGATCTTCCTGCTGGTCGCCAATGCGGTCGGATCAGTCGGCCTTGAAGGTGTGCGCGGCACGATGGAGCGATTCTGCCTGACCGTTGTCGTGGCCTTTGGTGCGCATGCGATCATTCTTCTGCCGCTGGCGCTGCTTATCTTCGGCCGCTGCAATCCCATCGCCTATGCATGGCGGGCGATGCGTGCGCTGGGCGTGGCTCTGGGCAGCGCCTCCAGCATCGTTGCGCTGCCGGT
>DATKJG010000483.1:0-6167 GCA_035543215.1 Phycisphaerales bacterium
CGAGATCGGCTCGCCGGTGCGCATGTAGTACTGGGCGATTGACAGCAACTTCTGGGCATCGGATTCGTCGATGCGTGTCAGCAGCGCGTCGGCCCCCATTCGCTGAGCCTCGGCCGGCTTCTGCACCTCAAGTTGCTCGAGCCGCGCCTTCGCCTCGTACAGTCCCTGCGCGCCGAATTCTGGTCCCTTGAACGTGGCAAGGTGGGAGTAGATCAGCCTCCGCCGCGCCTTGTCGATCAGTGTGCTGCGCGGGTAGTTCTCGATGAACAGTTCGTACGCCTCGGCCGCGAGGGCCATCTGCCGGCGATTGAAGTAGTAGTCGGCGAGTTCAATCCCCGCCTCCTCAGCGACGCGCGAGCCCGGCAAGCGCTCCTGGATCCGGATGAGCAGTTCCTCAGCATCGGCTGATGCATCGGACCAGCGAAGTCCCCATTGCTTGCGCTTGCGTCCGGCTGCGTACTGCTTGGCGATGGCCAGTTCCCGCTGGCAGGCGGTGACAAACGTCTCCGAGCCGGGATACATGCGGGCCACGTATTCATAGTCGAAGAGCGCCTTGTACTCATCGCCCCCCGCGGCCTTAGCGTCGCCGCGAAGCAGATACGCCTCGGCGATGAGCGGATGCCGCTCGTTGCGCTCGATCCACTGCGTCGCCATCGTTTCTGCCCGCTCGGGGTCGCCGGCCGCAAGCGCCTTCTTGGCCTCGGCAAGTTGGCCCTCCGGGCTGGCCGGATCGATCGCCTTCTCGGGCTTCCATTCATCGGTCTTGTCGAGAATGTACGACTGCTGGGCAGGCGCCGGCGACGCCAGGATTCCTGTCGATGCCACGGCTGCCAAAGCCAGCGACTGCGCAAGCCTCACACGCGGGCGCGGCCGGTGCGAAGGCTCAAGGCGTCGTAGCATGGCGGCATGGTACGGCGGAACCATCGAAGGCTCAATCGGCCGCAATCCAGCGACGGCATCAGGAGTGCCGACGATGTCTGGCCGGAACGAGCATCGTGCGCATCGTGATCATGTACAACCCGGTCTCGGGCGCCGGCCGCGCGACCCAGGCTGCTGAAAGCACGCTGGCCGCATTGCGGGAGAGGGGCCATGACGTCGCGACTGTCGCCAGCCGGCTTGAATCGACTGCGGAGTGGCTCGATCCCGCCCTGAAGGGCGCTGAAGCGCTCGTTATCGCGGGCGGCGATGGCGCCATGCGCCTGGCCGCGCCGGCCGCTTGTCGCACGCAGACGCCGGTCTTTCACCTGCCACTGGGGACGGAGAATCTGTTTGCCCGCGAGTTCGAAATGCGCGGCGGGATCGAGACGCTGCTGCAGGCGCTTCAGGCCCGTCGGGTTCGGCGTGTTGACGTCGGCGTCGCCAACGGGCGCCTGTTCCTGCTCATGGCTTCAGTGGGCTTTGACGCTGAGGTCGTGCACACGCTGGCGGCATCGCGCGGCGGTCGCATCTCGCATTTCACCTACATCAAGCCCATCCTCTCGACCATGCGCACGTGGACGCCTCCGGCGCTGTCGATCGAGATCGATGGCCGAACCGTCATCGACGGGCAAACGGGCATGGTCGTCGTCGCCAACTCGCGGCAATACGGGTGGCGGATCGATCCGGCCGTCAACGCCGACATGGCTGATGGCGTGCTCGATGTGATCTTCATGCCGGCGCGATCGCTGATGCAGTTGGTCGCTTGGGCTGTGCGCTGCCGCATGCGCCGGCAACTGGCGCACGCATCGACCGTCACGGCGCGAGGCCGCAGCATCGTCATCAGGAGCGATCGTCCGCAGCACTTTCAACTGGATGGCGATCCGCCCGGCTTCGTGAAGGAACTGCTGCCGGACGGCTTCGAGGCCGCGGGCTGGCCGGCCGCGGAGAGCGCCGATGGTCAGCCGCTTGAACTTCGCGTCGGCATCGTGCCGCAACGGCTGCCGGTGTTGACGGCCGGTTGAACGGCGCGGGTTCGCTGCCGCGCACTCTTTGCGCACAGCCCATCTTCAAACGATGACAGGCGATCTGCCGATGGACGAATGTTCGTCGGCGGCTGGAGCCGCCATGACGCGCGGCTGTTGGTTCGACTGCGCATCGGTCAGGAGCCATGGATGGCTGAAGATGCATCGATTCTCGACACGACACAAGGGGCGGATGCTGCGCCCGACGCTGTTGAAGCGCGTCCGGGCAAGAGCAAGGTCGTCGAGGTGTTTGTAGACGACATGCCTTCGGCCCGCGCGACCGAGCGTGAAATCGGCGTCGCCAGCGAAGACGACGCTGCCGATGCCCTTGACCTGCCGGAGTTGGCTGTTCAGAAGGCGCGCAGCGAACCAGCTCTCAGCCTCGGGCTGCTGGATGATGTGTCACTGCACGTGCGCGTTGAACTGGGCCGCACACAGATGTATCTCGAAGACATCCTGCGGCTGAACACCTCGTCCGTGGTGGAGTTGGACCGGGCCGCGGGCGATCCCGTGGACGTGTACGTCAACGATCGTCTGGTGGCGCGCGGCGAGGTGCTGGTGCTCAACGACAACTTTTGCGTGCGCATCAGCGAGATCGTGACGCCGACAACGGTGAACAGGAACGGGTAAGGCACAGCTGCTGTGGGGCGCGGCAAACCCGCCGGAGGATCCGGCGGATCAGCGCGAGTTGGATATGCCAAGGATTGGCGATATTTCTGGTTATCGATGGAAGCGCTGCGCATGCGCCGCCCTCTGGGCGGCTATGGCAATGGCGACGACCGCGTTCGCCGACTCGCCGCAACAGGAATCAGCGGGTGATGCAGGCAGGGCCATTGAGGGGCCGGCTTCCGAGTCGCGCGCGATCGGCAAACCCAACGGCGCATTCTCAGCCAGGCCTTCCGCCTCCGGCGGACATGCGAGCGCTCAAGGCGATTCGGAATCCGGCAGCGTGCTTCGAGCAATTGACCCGCGCTCCAACGACATCGTTCGCGTTCTCGTGGCGCTCGCGGCGGTGGTGGGCGTGATCCTGCTGCTTCGTGCTGCTGCCGGCCGCTTCATTCCATCGCTGACGGGCGGGGGAGGCGCGCGGCCATCGGGCATGCTTGAAATCCTGGCGCGATATCCATTGGGGCGCGGACAGCAACTGATCGTGCTCAAGTTCGCGCGCCGCATCCTGCTCGTGCACCAGGCCGGCACGACCGCCCGCACGCTGACTGAGATGACCGATAGCGAGGAAGTCGCCGCCGCGCTTGCGCGCATGGAGGCGGGCGCCTCGCCGCGCAGCGCCGGCACGTTCAGAGCCGCGCTCCAGGCATTCGAGAACGAGCATGATCAAGCCCTGATGCAGATGAGCCGAAGCGATGGGCCGCTGGCCAGCGGCGAGAGCGAGATCATCGACCTGACGCGTGCGCATGCTCGCAGTGCGGGGAGGATGTCGCGATGAAGGCGCATCTAGCCTTGCTGCGTCAGGTCCTGTTGCTGGCGATCGTCATCGCCGTCGCAAGCGGCGCGACAGCCGTGCACGCGCAGGCGGTGCAGTCGAATCCAGCAGTAGATGTCGACCCGTCCACGGCACTGTCGAATCCGATTGCGCTCCTTGAGGAAGCGGCGCGAGCGCTGCCTGGCGATCAATCGCCCTCACAATCCGGCAAGCCGTTGTCCACGGCTTTGAACTTCGTTCTCCTGCTGACGGTGATGACGCTCGCGCCGGCAATCCTGATGCTGTGCACATGCTTCACACGCATCATCATCGTCCTGAGCCTGCTGCGGCAGGCGCTCGGGACGCAGACGCTGCCGCCCAGCCAGGTCATTGTCGGGTTGAGCCTTTTCATAACCGCCGTGGTCATGGCGCCGACGGCCCAGCGCATGTATGCGAATGGCATCGGGCCGTACGTGCGCGGCGAGCAGACCGATCATGAAGTTGCGTGGAGCAGGACTAAACAGCCGCTGCGGGATTTCATGTTCGCGCAACTGGAAGCAACGGGCAACTGGTCGGGGCTGCACATGATGCTCAATTATCGCGGCATCGACACGTCCGATCCTGAGGGCGTCAAGCGGTCCGACGTCGACATGCTGTCGCTGGTTCCGGCATTCATCCTGAGCGAACTGAAGGTCGCGTTTCTCATCGGCTTCCGCATTTACCTTCCATTTCTCGTCATCGACATGGTGATCTCGAGCATGCTCATTTCGATGGGCATGATCATGCTGCCGCCAGTGTTGGTCTCGCTGCCGTTCAAACTGCTGCTGTTCGTGCTGGTCGACGGCTGGCAACTGGTTGTCGGCTCGCTGATGACGAGCGTCGTGCAGCCGGATTTCACATCGCAGGCCCGGACAGTTCTGTCCTTTGCATTCGCATAGGTGCGTCATGGATTTCGACTCAATTGAACTTGTTCGCAGCGCGCTGTTCGAGGCGCTAATCCTGGCGCTGCCGATTCTCGGAGCCGGGCTGGTCGTTGGATTGATCGTCAGCATCTTTCAGGCCGTGACGCAGATCCAGGAACAGACGCTGGTGTTCGTGCCCAAGATCCTTGCCATGGTGGTTGTCACGCTCCTGCTGCTGGGCTGGCTGACCATGCGGCTTGTCGAATTTGCCGGCGCCATGTTCACGTGGTGATGCACTCAAGTGTCGCTCATCGCACACATCCCGCCCGCCGTTCTGGTCGCGACGCGTATCGGCGGCCTGACGTTCTACGCGCCCGTCATCGGCTCATCGGCGATTCCGGCCCGCGTGAAAGCGCTGCTTGCGCTGGTCCTGGGAGCGGCGATCTATCCAATGCTGGCGGCGCGGCATGAGTTCCCAGGTGGAACCGAACTGAACTTGTGGCTTCTCGCGCCGTTGATGGTGATGGAAGTCCTCATCGGTGCGCTCATCGGATTCCTCGCGAGTCTGCCGCTGAGCGCGCTGCAGGTGGGCGGCGTCGTCATCAGCCAGCAGATGGGTCTGAGTTTCGGGCAAATCTACAACCCGCAGACTGGCGAGGATTCCGACATCGTCTCGCAGCTGCTGTACTTCATGGCGGTCGCGATCTTCATTACATGCGGCGGCCTCGATGCGACGTTGCTGGCGCTGCTCCACACCTTTGATCGCATTCCCATGGGCGGTGTGATCGAGATCGGCGACATTGTGCCGGTGATCACAGGTCTGATGATTTCGGCTCTCGAACTGGCGTTGCGCATCGCCGCACCGCTGCTGTGCATTGTGTTTCTGGAAACGGTGGCGCTCGGATTCCTCTCGCGGTCGGTGCCGCAACTCAACGTTCTCAGTCTTGGATTTCCCATTCGGATTCTTGTTGGCCTGACGGCTCTCGGCCTGAGCGCCACCGTGATCAACGACGTGGTGCTGGACGAGATTGATGCAGGCGCCGCAGCGATTTCCGACTGGGTCGATGCCCAGTCACGGGCGGTGATGCCGCATGATTGAGGATCTTGGCGAACGCACCGAAGCCGCAACGCCGCGACGCCGGCAGGAGGCGCGCGAGCAGGGCCTCGTGGCCAGAAGCCACGATCTCGGCGGAGCGGTCGTGTTGTTGATCGCAACTCTGCTGATTTGGGGGCTGGCCATGTGGATGCTTGGCCAAGGACGACTGTTGATCATGAGTGGCCTTGCCCATGCCGGCGGCGTGAATCTGGACACGGATGGCGCGGGCGCGATGCTGCGGCTGATGAGCGCCGCGGCGTTGCGGATCGCGCTGCCGGTGCTGGCGATCGTGTGGCTGGCGGCATTCGCGTCCCAGTTTGTTCAGATCGGCTGGCTGTTTGCGCCTAAGGCCGCCGCGCCCGATCTCGGAAGGCTGAGTCCAATCAAGGGACTTAGCCGCGTCTTTGGTTTCGCCAACACCGTGAAATCCAGCCTGGATGTGTTGAAGGTGTCCCTGGTTCTTGCCATTGCCGCGATCTCACTCACGGGGTGTTCATCGCGGATCGCGGCTCTGCCCTACATGAGCGCGCTGCAGGCGCTGCGAGAAGGAGGATTGATTGTTCTCAACCTGGCGCTGCGCATCGCGGCGGCCCTACTGATGTTGGGCATTCTTGATTGCATGTATCAACGATGGCGGCTCGGCCGCAACCTGCGCATGACGCGACAGCAGATCAAGGATGAGTTGAAGCAGGCCGAAGGCGACCCCGAGACCAGGCGCCGACGAATTCATGCCCAGCAACCATCAGGGTTGCATCGTCTTCCGGCGTCAGTATCGAAGGCCGACGTCGTGCTCGTTGACGATGAGCGCA
>DATKJG010000484.1:0-2733 GCA_035543215.1 Phycisphaerales bacterium
GTCTCGATGGCCGGTGATGATGGCGTTGCGGTGGCGCGTGTCGCGGCCCCGGCCGACTGGCGTGAACTGGGCGTGGGCCGTCTTGCGACGGCGCTGACCGGAACGACCATCGAAGGTGAGCGGTGGTCGTTCGATTCGATCTCCGGTCAGAAGGCAATCGTGCTGGCGATGACCAGCAGCGCCTGCCCGGTCAGCCGCAAGTACGCTCCAACGCTGGCGCGGCTGGAGGCGGCATGGCGCGACAGGGGCGTCGCCTTCGTCTTCATCAACTCCAGCGAGGGTGAGGACATCGCGGACATTCGCAAGCAGATCGCCGAGCACCGACTTGCAGGCACGTACGTGATGGATGCGGACCATCATCTTGCCGCGGCCCTGGGTGCGCGGACGACGGCTGAGGTGTTCGTGCTTGATGCAGCCCGCACAATCACCTATCGCGGCGCGATCGATGATCAATATGGCTTGACGACAGCGCTCGAAGCGCCGCGACATTCCTGGCTCCGCGATGCGATCGACGCCACGCTTCAGGGCAAGCAACCGCCCGTGCGGGCGACGACCGTCTCGGGCTGCGCGATCGAAGCGCCTCCCGTGGGTGGAGCGCAGCCCCCGCCTACTGGTGGCGTCACCTACCACAATCGCATTTCGCGAATCGTGCAGGACAACTGCCTTGAATGTCATCGCACCGGCGGCGTGGCGCCATTCCCGCTGGAAACCTATGCGCAGGTGAAATCGCGCAGCGCCATGATGCGATTCGCCGTGAATGATGGCATCATGCCGCCGTGGTTTGCGACAGCAGCCGCGGATCAACCGCACAGCCCGTGGGCCAACGATCGATCGCTCACTTCGCAGGATAAGGCGGATCTTCTGGCGTGGCTGGATTCTGTTGACAAGCCCGAAGGCGATCCTGCTGCAGCCCCGCTTGCGCGCACCTTCGACGGCGAGTGGACGATCGCCAAGCCCGACGTGATTGTGCAGATTCCCGAAGCGGTGGAGATCAAGGCCGACGGCATCATGCCGTACATGCACATGCGCGTCGATCTCGACTACGACGACGATCGCTGGGTGCAGGCGATTGAGGTGCTGCCGACAGCGCGGCAGGTCGTGCATCATGTGCTCGTGTTCGTGGTGCCGAAGGCGGCGGTCGGCGACCAGGTTCGCGACGCGATCGATGAGACGCGCGGCTTCTTCGCGGCGTACGTCCCCGGCAATGGCGCGGTGACCTTCCCCGAAGGCTTCGCGCGAATCCTGCCCAAACACTCGTCGCTGATCTTCCAGGTTCACTACACGCCGAACGGCGAGGCGACTACAGATCAGACGCGCCTCGGCATGCGCTTTGCCCCGTCCCCGCCGCGGCACACCGTGCGCGTCGCGGGAATCGCCGACCGGCGGATTCGCATTCCGCCCAACGAGCCTAACCACGACGAGCATGCAAGCCTGAAGGTGCCGTTCGATGTGCACGTGATCTCGCTCATGCCGCACATGCATGTGCGCGGCAAGGCATTTCGCTTCGAGACGACGCTGCCCGACGGATCAGCCCTCACGCCGCTTGACGTGCCGCGGTACGACTTCAACTGGCAGTTGACCTATCGCCTGCGCGAGCCGCTGGCCCTGCCGGCGGGCTCGGTGATCAACACCACGGCGTGGTACGACAACTCGATCGGCAACCCCGCCAATCCCGATGCCAATGCCACGGTGGAATGGGGGCCGCAGACCTTCAATGAGATGATGCTCGGTTACATCGAGTACTACACCGACGCCGAGGATGGGCAGGCGGACTTCAGTCGCCCTGCCGGCGCTGGGCGCGACCTGGCTGCGGCCGACCGCTTCGAGCGGCTGCTGACCCTGCTCGATCACGACAAGGACGGCGTGATCGCACGTGAAGAGGTGCCCGACCGCCTGCAGCGCCAGTTCAAGGCACTGGATCGCGATGCCGATGGCCGCCTGACGCGCGAGGAAATGCAGTAATGCTGGCGACCGCCCGCCGTCCGAGCCACCGTTTCGGGTCGCATACCGACTAGCGCACCTTGCGGGTTCCGTATCCTTTTGGGCGGTGCAGCGGAGCAATCGCTGCCACTCCAACCTCAAACGCGGAGACTTGTCATGCGCTGGCAAACAGGGCGGCAGAGCACGAATGTCGAGGATCGGCGCGGGCGTGGCGGTCCGATCGGCCTGGGCCTTGGAGGCTTGCTGCTGGTCATTATTCTCGCCGTGGTGTTCAAGAAGGATCCGCGCGCCCTGCTCTCGCAGTTGAACGTGCAGACCGGAGGCGGGGGCGGCATGTCGGCGCCCGCGGGCCCGGAGCAGGAGCGGCTCAAGGAGTTCGCCTCGGCCGTGCTCGCCGACACCGAGGATGTGTGGAGCGATCAGTTCCGTCAGATGGGCCGCGACTATCCCGAACCGACGCTCGTGCTCTTCAATGGGCGCGTCGAATCGGCGTGCGGCCTGGCGAGCGCGGCTGTGGGACCGTTCTACTGCCCGGGCGACCAGAAGGTCTACCTGGACCTCTCGTTCTTCAACGAACTGGCGAAGCGATACGAATCGCCGGGCGACTTCGCGCAGGCGTATGTCATCGCACACGAGATCGGCCACCACGTGCAGAATCAACTGGGGATCATGGAGAAGGTCAACTCGATGCGCGGCCGCATCAGTGAGGAGGAATACAACGCGTTGTCAGTGCGCCTCGAACTGCAGGCCGACTACCTCGCTGGCATGTGGGCTCACCATGCGCAGAAGATG
>DATKJG010000485.1:0-7300 GCA_035543215.1 Phycisphaerales bacterium
GTCGATCGTGTCGTACCCCGCTCCGGCCCGCAGCACCAGCGCCAGCGACTTGGCGGTATCGAAGACCGTGGCCAGCACCTTCATGCCGCGCACGATCAGCACGTTGGGATCGAACGCCGCGACAGCGGCGGCGAGGGTGTCCGCGGTCAGCGTCGTGTCGACCTTGATATCGCAGCCAAGGTTCTTGAGGCCATCGACGCCGACGGTTTCGAACTTCTCAGCGACCAGCACCTTGAGCGTGGCCTTGGCGGGCTCGGAACGGCGGGTGACGGATGGCGCGACGGAGGCGGTGGTCATTGGACGCCATTGTATCGCGTTGATGACCGTGAATCGCCAACGCCGGGTCTGACGACCAGCGGGAGGAAGACCCGGATCGGCGACGTTCTTGAAGATGTGCGCGATCCGGGTCTTTTCTCGGTCGCCGCGGCGACCTCGTCAGATGCGGCGTGCTGCTCAGTCCATCATGTGCACGAACAGGCCGCTGCGCAGCTTGGGCTCGAACCATGTGCTCTTGGGCGGCATGATCGCGCCGGCATCGCTCACCGCCATCAGCTGCTGCATGGTCGTCGGATACATGCTGAACGCGACGGCCATCTCGCCGGTGTTGACGCGTTTCTCCAGTTCGGCCGCGCCGCGGATGCCGCCGATGAAGTCGATACGCTTGTCGGTGCGCACATCACTGATGCCGAGCATCGGCCGCAGCACGCGCTCCTCCAGCAGCGAGACATCCAGCGCGCGGATCGGATCGCTGCGATCGATCGACCTGGGATCGAACTCCAGCAGATGCCAGTGATGATCGACGTACACGCACACCTGGCCAGAGGCGGCAGGCGACGGATTGCCTGTGGGCGAGACGCCCCCGACCTTTCTCAGGGCGTCGATGAACTGGGTTGGTGTTCGACCGTTGAGATCCTTCACCACGCGGTTGTACGACATGATGGTCAACTGGCTCGCGGGAAACAGCACCGCGAGGAACCAGTTGTACTCCTCGGCGCCGGTGTGCCGAGGATTGCCGGCGCGACGCTCGGCTCCGGCGCGGGCGGCGCTGGCCGAACGATGGTGACCATCGGCGATGTACGCCAGCGGCACCTTCGCGAACGCATCCACATAGGCCTTCGCATTGCGCACCGGCCAGACCGTGTGCGTCACGCCGTCCTTCGCGATGAAGTGAAACATTGGCCGGTCGTTGCTGTCGCTCTCGACCAAGTCGTCGATGGCAGCGATGTCTCGATAGGCGAGGAACACCGGCTCGGCGTGCGCGTTCAACTCCAGCACGTGCCGGGTTCGATCATCCTCCTTGTCCTTACGCGTCTTCTCATGCTTCTTGATCACGTCCGAGAGGTAGTCATCGACATGGCAGCAGCAGACCAGGCCGACCTGCGCGCGATGGTTCATCACCTGTCGATACAGGAACATGCGCGGCTGCGAATCCTTGACGAGCGTGCCGTCGCGCATGAACCGGCTCAGGTTCTCCCGTGCCTTCGCGTAGACGCGGTCGTCGTAATGATCGACGCTGTCGGGCAGGTCGATCTCGGACCGTATCACATGCAGGAATGAGTGGGGCAGGCCGGCAGCGAGTTCCCGGGCCTCGGCCGTGTTGATGACATCGTACGGCACGCAGGCGACCTGCGACGCGCGGTTGGGTTGCGGATGAGCGGCGGTGAAGGGATTGATGCGCATGGGTTGGCGGCGGTCGGGCAGGCAGATTATCAGCGCATGAGAAGTGTGCCGCGCTCAAGAGTCGTGCCATCTGATCCGAAGAAGTAGGGGAGGGGAGAGAGATCAAATTGGCCCGGCCAGAGAGGGAGGCGAAGCACCTCTCTCCGCCGGCCGTTGCCAGGGGCCTGCGGTCTGGTGTCCAGTCTCAGTCGGTGCCAGCGCGAGACGCCCGAGAACACGTCCGTCGCGTCCGGCGCGGTTCCGACATCCTGAAGGCACGAGTGGCGATCAGCCTCAGCCGTCAAGCGATTCGCTTTATTCCGTCGGACCGTCGGAGTTCCTTGCGGGCCCGCTGCATTGCCGTTTGCTCTGGCCCGATGTGAATTGTGTAGTTGCAACTGCTGGGCTCAGCGTGAGTCCAGCGACCTCATTCGAGGAAGGGATCGGATGGGCCTCGGCAATCGTGCCGGGCTCTGCCAGCAACCATGGAAGCATTCGCAACAGCGAAGGAGTACGGTCACATGCGTACGCAAGTCAAGCGAGCCTTTACGCTCATCGAAATTCTGATCGTTGTCGTGATCCTCGGCATTCTTGCCGCGATCGTCATCCCGCAGTTCTCCGACGCCTCGACGCAGGCGAACGAGGCCAACGTCCGCAGCCAGCTTCAGACGCTGCGCGGCCAGTTGGAGCTCTACAAGGTTCAGCATCAGGACATTTATCCTGACCTGCTGGGCAACGGCTGGGCGGACCTGGTGGCCGGCGACTACATCCAGGCTGCTCCGCGCAACCCGCTGCAGGATCCTGCCACCGCGACCGCTGTCGGCGCTGCCGCCGGCGCGAACGTCGGCTGGGTGTGGACGCTTGGTGTGAACTCCCTGGGCAATCCCACGGGCGACCTGACGGCGACCGATGGCGCCGGCGGCACCTTCGTCGAGTAATGCACGACGAACAGATGGGGCGGGGTTGAGATTGTGATTGTGAAGACGCCGGCGCGGAAACGCGCCGGCGTCTGTTTTGCAGACCGATTGTCATCGCCCTACGCCACTCCCCCCCGATCTCCGCTGTGCCCCTGCCATGCCTGTCGCGCCAACCTCGTCAACCGTCATCTCCGTCAGCGCCTCCGCCGTGCACGAGTGCGAGGAGGTCGATGAACTTCCTGAGACTGAGGAACCGCTGTCGCGCCTCGCCGGGAGTCAGCCGCTGCGGGGAGCCCTGGTGGCACGCTCGCTGCTCCTGACCGTCTGCGGCGGGGCACTGTTGATGACCGCCGCTGCCGTGCTCGATCCATCGACGTTGCAGGCGAGTTCGACACCGGTCACCCACGACGAGGCGCAGCCTGACGAGCAGCAGCAGCGTGTCGCCAACGCCCTGACCTCGCTGCTGTGGAATTCCAAGCAGGTCCTGGCTGTGCACAACGCGCGGGATCAGCGCGGCGCCGAAGTTCTGCTCTGGCTGCACGATGAGCATGATGTCGGCCGCACCGACGCTGATGAGATTGCGCTGGTCCGTCACAACGCGCTGTTCCAGACGATCACCGTCTACAGCGTCGCGCCAAAGGCTGAGTCAGGTTCACCTCAGGCCGATGGCGATCTCGCTGCCCCCGACTTCCTCGATCGCTGGCGCGCCCAGGCCGATGTGAAAGGCCGCGTCATCGCCACCGGCATATCGGACTTCCAGATCGAAAGCGCGGTCCCGTCGGCGTTATCGCCCCTGCGGCTGCATCTCACGTGGCCCGGTGATTCGGCCGATGGTGGCATGCATGCCTCGAATAGCATCGAGGTAACCGGGCGCTATCCCTCGCCCGAGCCGATGCCCACGCCGCAGCAGGAGTACCACCCATGACCTCTGGCCGTTATCTCAATGCGATTCTCACCGTAAATGCGGCCCTGCTGACGGCCGTCGTCTGGCTGCAAGTTGCCGGCACGCCGTTGTCAAACGCCGCGCACGCGCAGGTCCCTCCGCCGGACGGCGGCATTCCCAACGCCGGCTCGCAGCGGGCGCGGATGATCGATGAACTGGTCGCGATCCGCGAATCGATGGAAGGCATGCGCAAGACGCTCGAGGGTGGCAAGATGAAGGTCACGATCGCGAACATCGATGACCTGAAGGCCGCCACTGCCCCGGCAGACAAGGGCAAGTGATCGGGAGGCGTCGGGCGACAGGCGTCAGGTGACGGGAATCCGCCGCCCACTACGCCTCTCGCGAAGGAGTCGATCCCATGCGTTCGACAATCGCACGTCCAATCTCCCGGGCACCTGGCGTCCGACGGCGTTCATACACGCTCATCGAATTGCTGATCGTGTGCGCCATCCTTGGCATCGCAGGAGCGCTGCTGATCCCGCAGATCGTCGGCCGCGACATCATGGCCTGCCAGTCCGCCGTGCGACTGATCATTGGCGACATCTCCTTTGCCCAGTCCGATGCGCTGGCGCACCAGGAGTACCGTCGGATTCACTTCGACGCCGATGGCATGGGCTACAGCATCAGCCGCGTGACCCAGACCGGCCTGGGGCAGCCGTTCAATGCCTCGACCGCCGACTTCATCCACGATCCTCTGGAAGGCGGCGATTATGTCGTCAGCATCGGCAGCGACGACCGCTTCAGCGGCGTCACGATCGCGTCGGTGAACATCGATGGCAACGGCCGCGACCTGAACTTCGACGCCCTTGGCGGCACGGTCACATCGACCGGCACCGTCGGCTCGGGCGGGACCATCGTGGTGTCCAGCGCCAACGACTCTTACCGGATCACGATCGCGCCGTTCACCGGCAAGATCACCGTCGTGCAACTGTGAGCGGTGCGCCGATGGGCGGTCGGGCGTGCCGAGAGGCGCCAATGCGCAGGTCCGTGAACATCGAGCAAATCCACTCGCCGCGCTTCATCGGACGGCGTGCCTGACCGATCAAAACACGCAAGCCGCGCGCCCCTCGCCGTGTCGCGCCGCCGAGTGCGTCGGCGGTGGATGGATCGAGGCGGCGGTGCGATCACTCCCTGGAGGCGCCAGTGTTCGCAGGCCGTTTCTCATCCTCGACCGGTCCAATCGGAATCGACTACGGCTCCTGCGGCGTGAAGATGCTGCAGGTGCGCGAGAAGGCAGGCAGGATCCACGTCGTCGGTGCGTCGCGAATCGAGGTCGCGCTGCCCACGCCACCTGAGGAACCGACGGAACCAGGGGCCGAGCCCGGCGAGCCTGCGGCCGCCGCCGCTGCCGCAAACGAAACCACCTCGCTGGCGCAGCAGATTCGCGCTGCCTACAGCGCGGGGGGATTCTCCGGTGCGCGGTGCGTCATCAGCCTGGCGCGGGACGATGTGCACCTGCAATCGATCCGCCTGCCGAAGATGCCGGACGACGAGTTGCGGCAGACGGCGCTGTGGGAGGCGTCGCAGCGATTCGGCCTGGACCGGAACGCGATGGAGGTGGATTTCATCCGCACGGGAGCGACGCTGCAGAGCGGTGAGAATCGCGAGGAGGTGATTCTCATCGCGGCTTCGCACGCCGCCATCGGCGCCCGGGTTGAGCCCGTGCTTGCCGCCGGGCTTCGTCCCATTGCCGTTGACACCGCGTTCGCGGCCCTGGTGCGGACATTCTGTCGGCAGGCCCGGCGCGAAAGCGATCGCGCCAGCGTGCGCGCCGTCGTGGATGTCGGCGAGAGCGGCGCGACGGTCCTGATCGTGCGCGGCGACCAGGTCGCCTTCTGCAAGCCCATCGCGATCGGTGGCCGGCATTTCAACATGGCCGTTGCCGAGCATCTGCAGATGGAAGTGCCACAGGCGGCGGAACTTCGCGCCAGCCGCATCGCCGGCGAGCGCGACCAGAAAGCCGATAAGCCCACGGGCGCCTCGAATGAGAGCGCTGCATCGGATGAAGAGCACATTGACATGGATCCTGCAACCGACCGTGCCGTGTATGAAGCGGTCAGGCCGTTGATGGGGGATCTTGTCAAGGAAATCACGCTGTGCCTGCGCTACTACGGCGTGACGTTTCGTGGGCATCCCCCCGAGCACATCATCCTGACCGGCGGCGATGGCCTGGAGCCTCGACTCTCCGACGTGCTCGCCAACACGTGCAAGGCGCCGGTGGTCTTCGATGATCCGGCCTCGACGCTGGCCTCCAGCCTGCCGGGCATCCGCACGTGCATGAATCGGACGCCCGGCCCCGGCGCGGCGTGGAGCGTGGCTCTTGGCCTGTCATTGCGCGGCCTGATCCGAAAATCGCAGAAGGTCGACCGCCGGCGTGCAGCCAGCGCGAAGTCGACGGCCTCGCGAAGCCATGGTTCAGCGGGCGCGGCGAGGGAGGCTGCATGAGCGATCGGCAACATTCAATCGATCTCATGCCCGAGGCGCTGCGCGCCCGAAGCCAGGCCGGCCTGCGCATGGGCCAGTTGCTGGCGTTCGGCGTCATCAGCATGACGATCACGATCGCGGTCGCGACGCATTCAAGGATCGCGCTGAGCACCGCCCAGGATCGGCTCTTCGAGACCGCCGGCGCAGCGGAGCAGGTCTTTGCCACGGAAGCCCGCGCCTCGGAACTCAAACATGAACTCGAGGCGATTCGGGGCTTCACGCGTTTCTACGATCGCCTGGCGTTCCCATTGCGCATTGGTGATGTGCTGAACACGATCATCAACCTCATGCCCGAGAGCATCACGCTCGACCAGATCGATCTTGACGCGGGGGCGCGCACGCTGGGGCGTTCAACGCGGGCGCGCGGGGCCGATAAGGGCGACCAGAATTCGCCGCGCATCCTCACGGGCGAGATCTCGGGCTTTGCGGCCAACGATCAGCAGATCGCCGAACTCGTCAGTGCTCTCGAGCAAACGCCTCCTTTCCAGAACGTGAGCCTCGACTTCAGCCGCGGCCGGCGCGTCAACGAGCGCGACGCCCGCGAGTTCCGCCTCAGTTTCCGCGTCAGCCTTGATAACACCTACACCGTGAAGTACGGCGACGTCGCGTCTTCGCAGCCCGCCGCCTCCGATGCAAACGGCAGCGCCAAGGAGGTCGCCGATGCCAACAGATAAGCGCATGGCAATCGGAATGTCGGCGATCGGGACGGTCGTGATCGCCGCCTCGGTGCTGTTCATCATTCCCAACTATCGCGAGGCGCGGCGGCTGCAGCGGCAGATCGCTGACCTCCAGGCGCGCACCGGCACGCTCACCTACCGCGCGGAGGCGGTCGACCGGCTGGCCCAGGAGGTGCGCCTGGCGAGCGAGCATGCTGCCAGCGATCTGAAGTCGATTCCGGAGACTGCCGACGTTGCGGGCCTCATTCGCAAGCTTTCGCTGCCGCTCGACGGCGTCAACGTGGTGGAGCAGACCTTCACCGCCGGCACGCCGGGCGAGGCGATCGTGGGAGGCGAGCAGACCGCGATGGCGATGCCGCTGGCCGCCGATATGTACGCCACGTTCGAGTCGGTCATGGCGCTCATCGACAAGGCCGAGTCGATGTCGCGGCTGGTGCGCGTGGCGTCGCTGCGTCTGCTGTGCAAGCGCGACGACCAGAAGACCGACGTGCCGCTGCTCAACGCCTCGATCGGACTGGAGGCGGTGTACGACGCCCAGGAGTCGACGAATGAGAACAAGTGACCTGCGGGCATCGCTGCGAAGGGTGTGGGTGCAACTGACGACCGATCGCCGGCGCTTC
>DATKJG010000486.1:0-8640 GCA_035543215.1 Phycisphaerales bacterium
GTTGTTCCATTGAGTGCGTACAGCGCATACGGTGCGGCTGTCAGCGGTTGCCGCGGCGCAAGCGTAACGTATGAACCCGATCCTGCGGGTGTTCGCAACGACAGCTGCAGCCAGCGCTGCGACCCCTGAAAGACGTTTGTGCCGAAGTCCAGTTGGGCCGTCAGCAAACCATCGGTCAGTCCCATCCCGTTGAGCGTGACGGTCGGGCCGATTTGTATGTCGCCGCTTGGAGCATCGTAAAGACGGATTTCGAAGTCGACGACGCCGTTGACCGCGACGCCGTTGATCTTCAATTGTCCTTGGTAGGTGAACGCGGTGCCGACAGGCGCATCGGCACGTGCAGGCGGAGCAACCAGTCCAAACCCCGTCGACAACACAAGCGCGGACAAAATGCGATGCATGTTCGTACCTCTCCTCGATTGCAACTTGCGATTCCTGCCTGGCGCATCGGGAGCGCCTGGTGATCACGATGTATGTCGGCGGCGCGGCGTGGCCGACGACGCATGCCGATGACCTGTCGCGGATCGTGGCGCCGGGATCGTGCGGAGCATGCTCACTTGGAGCATTTTACAGCCGGTTTTCGGCAAAGCCGCACCGCACGGATCGTCAGATCGCAGATTAGGTACCCGCGAGCCGCAATACAATAATTATGTTCCTGCAGGGAAACCTTGACGCTGGGCAACTTGGAGAAACTACAACGCCCGCACAACGATGCGCGGGCGTTGGAAAGGTGCGTCGCACGTGTCTGTGGTCTTCTCAGTTCCGGATGCGCATCGCGTAGAACGACCGCCACACGAAGACCAGCGACACGATGAAGAAAGCGGCTGCCAGCCACGCGCTGACGTTGCGCGGCATGGTGATGGCCAGTTCCACGGCCAGCAGGCCGAAAAGCGTGGTGAACTTGATGATGGGGTTCATGGCCACTGACGAGGTGTCCTTGAACGGATCGCCCACGGTGTCGCCCACGACGGTCGCCGCGTGCAGGGGCGTGCCCTTCTCCTTCAGTTCGACCTCGACGAGTTTCTTGGCGTTGTCCCACGCGCCGCCGGCGTTGGCCATGAAGATCGCCTGGAACAGGCCGAACAGCGCGATGGCAATGAGGTAGCCGATGAAGAAGAACGGTTCGACGCACGCATACGCCAAGGTGCCGAAGAACACCGCGAGGAAGATGTTGAACATGCCCTTCTGGGCGTACTGGGTGCAGATCTCCACGACGCGCTTGGAGTCCTTGATCGAGGCCTTCTCGCCGCCCTCGAGTTTGATGTTGGCCTTGATGAATTCCACGGCACGATACGCGCCCGTGACCACCGCCTGCATGGATGCGCCCGTGAACCAGTAGATCATCGCGCCGCCGGTGATCAGGCCCAGCAGGAACGGCGGATGCAGCAATGAGAGTTTGTCGATGTCCACACTCAGCGGTATGCCGGTGATCGGGTTGGTCGTCAGCATCACGATGATGGCGAAGATCATGGTCGTCGCGCCCACGACGGCGGTGCCGATGAGCACCGGCTTGGCGGTGGCCTTGAAGGTGTTGCCCGCACCGTCGTTTTCTTCCAGGAAGTGCTTGGCCTTCTCGAAATTCACGTCGATGCCGTGATCGCGCTTGATCTCGGCCGGCGAGACGTTCTCGATGAGCGAGAGTTCGTAGACGCTCTGGGCGTTGTCGGTGACCGGGCCGTACGAATCGACGGCGATCGTGACCGGCCCCATGCCCAGGAACCCGAACGCCACGAGGCCGAAGGCGAAGACGGCGGGGGCGATCATGAAGCCCGTCGCCGGGAACTGCAGGCTCACGAGGTACGCCACCCCCATGAGGATGATGATGGAGATGCCCATCCAGAACGCGCTGAAGTTGCCGGCCACCAGGCCTGAGAGAATGTTGAGTGAAGCGCCGCCTTCCCGGGACGAGGTCAGCACCTCTCGGACGTGCGCCGAGTTCATCGAGGTGAAGATCTTGACCAATTCCGGAATGATCGCGCCGGCAAGGGTGCCGCAACTGATGACAGCCGAGAGTTGCCACCACAGGTCCGTGCTGCCGGCGAGGTTGGGAATGAGGAGTTTCGAGAACAGGAACGTCAGACCAACCGACACGATCGACGTGAGCCACACCAGCCACGTCAGCGGATGTTCGAAGTTCATCTTGTCAGCGTTGGCATACTTGCCGCGCTGGAACGCCGCGTTGACGAGGTACGAGCCGCCGGAGGCGAGGATCATCATGATGCGCATCGCGAAGATCCACACCAGCAGTTGCACCTGCACCGTCGCATCGGGCACGGCCAGCAGGATGAACGAGATGAGGGCCACGCCGGTCACGCCGTAGGTCTCGAAGCCGTCAGCGGTGGGGCCGACGCTGTCGCCGGCGTTGTCGCCCGTGCAGTCGGCGATCACGCCGGGGTTGCGGGCATCGTCTTCCTTGATCTTGAGCACGATCTTCATCAGGTCCGAGCCGATGTCGGCGATCTTCGTGAAGATGCCGCCCGCAATACGCAAGGCCGAGGCGCCCAGCGATTCGCCGATGGCAAACCCGATGAAGCACGGCCCGGCGAAGTCCCCGGGAATGAACAGCAGGATGATCAGCATGATCAGCAGTTCGATCGAGATCAGCGCCATGCCGATCGACATGCCGGCCTTCAGCGGAATGTCGTAGCACGGAAAGGGCTTGCCGGCGAGGGCAGCGAACGCCGTACGGCTGTTGGCGAAGGTGTTCACGCGAATGCCGAACCACGCCACGCCGTAACTGCCGGCGATGCCGACGAGACTGCAGATCAGAATGACCGCGACCTTCACAGCGCCCAGGCCGTGATGCACTTCGCCAGTGGCAGGATCGGTGTGCGTGGTGAGGAAGCCGAAGTACCACACCATGATCGCCCCGATGAACAGCCACAGAAGGATGAGGAACTTGCCCTGCGTGAGCAGATACGTCTTGCACGTCTCGTAGATGAGTTCCGAGATCTCGCGCATCGACGAGTGCACGGGCATGTTCTTCAACTGGTTGAAGATCATGCCGCCAAAGAGCAGGCCGAGCGCGCAGACTGCCAAGCCGATCGTCAGCAGTGTGCTGCCGGGCATGCCCAGGAACTTGACCGATCCCAGTTTGGGAACGACCAAGCTCGATTCGCTGGCGTGGGCAAGAGGTGCGAATGCGAGCAGCGCAGCGACGCCGCCGACAGCAGGCAGCAACCGGCGGAACGAACGTGCAAACGAAGTAGCGAAGGTCATGGCGTGCATGGTCAGCGAAGTCGAGAGAATGATCGAATGGGGTTCGCTCGAACCCCTGGAAGTGGCGGGTGACAAGCCTGATCGCTCGTCCACAAAGGCCTGTGGATAAACGACTTGCGAATCAGTTTCGGCAGACGAACCAGCCCCTGCCTGAATCGTGCAGGCATCTCGGAGGCCGTGTTGAAGACTTGTCTCCAATGGGCCAAGGGGGCAGATCGTACAGAGGATCAGGACGTTTGCCAACCGCAGAGCGGGGGCAAATCCTGCAGCGCGCGGTAGGCTGGCCCGACGATCATTTGGCATGGATGAATCACGCGGCAGGGACGTCGCCACAGAAGGAGCCAATCGCGATGTCCGCTATCAAGATCTTCAATGCTGGTCTGTTCGCTGGGGCCGTGGGCATACTCTCGGCCGCCGTTCTCAGTTCCGGGCTGCCTACCGTCGCGGCTCAACAGGATCCCGCCAAGCCGACGTCCTCGCCGCCGCGGCTCCGACAGCCTGAGAGCGCTGGCAAAACGCTATTTGATCGCCTCGGCGGCACCTATCCGATCGCGGCCCTGGTTGATGATTACATCAACAGCCTGCCCTCCGACACCACGATCATGGGCAATCTGAACGTGCGTGCGGCTGTCGAGAACGCGGCTGCCAACAACGGCCTGCCCGGCCTGAAGTACCAAGTCACGGCGTTCCTCATCGAGGCGACGGGCGGCCCCTATTCCTATCACGGCCGCGACATGACCGAATCGCACAAGAACCTGGGGATCACGCAGACCGAGTGGGACGCGAGCGAGAAAGTTCTTAAGGCGTCGCTCGACAAGTTCAAGGTGCCTGCCGCAGAACAGGCCGAGTTGAACGCGCTCATCGAGAAATCGCACGATCAGATCGTGCGCCCGACGGGGCGCTGACGCCACCGCTCCAGTCCGAATTGAATTCAATCGGATTCCGCATTCACGCGCGATTGCGCGGGGATGTCGATGCTCTGTGCGCGCGCCTGCGTAGGAATGAAGAACCGGAAAGGAAGGTCATCATCATGCCACGAGGCGACAAATCGAAATACACCGGCAAGCAGAAGCGACAGGCCGAACACATCGAGGAAGGCTACGAGGAGCGCGGCCTGCCCGCGCGCGAGGCCAAACGCCGCGCCTGGGCGACCGTCAACAAGACCTACGGCGGCGGTGAGAAGCCCGGAGGCGGCGGGTATGGGCGCGGGGTGAATCGCGCTCCGGCCCGCAAGGGCGGTCGTCTCGGCGGCCGAGCGGCGGCGTCACGACCGGCTGCTGCTCGCCGCGCATCGGCCCGCAAGGCGGCTCGCACCCGCGCACGCCGAGCGAGCACACGCGCCGGCAGTCGGCGAACGACTATGCGCAGCCGCGCACGACGAACCACCGCGCGCAGCCGCCGCTGACGGCGTACACCTCGGTTTGCTCGGGATCGGAGTAACGCGCCACGCCGCGCGCTCGATGACCCCAGACGAGACTCCGCGCGAATCGAGGTACGCCTGCACCTGCTGACGGCGCGGCCCGATCGCTCAGGCCGCGCCGACCGTTTGGTGCTATCACTGACACAGTCCCCAGTGGGTGATGACGCCAAGGAGATCGTTGACGTCAACAGTTCCGTTGCCGCAAGGCGAAGGGATGCAATCGCCGCAGCCGGAACCGGCGCACGGACCCCAGTGCGTGATGACGGTCAGCAAGTCGTTCACATCGACGTTGCCGTTGCCGCCAGCGGGGGTCACATCACCGATGCACACGCATGCGTTAACGGATCCTGACGTTCCGGCGTAGTTCACGGGGTTGTTTGTGCCGGTTGTGACGTTGCCGGTCAAGTCGCGCTGGAGTGATGAAGTGCAGTTGGTCGGCACGGGGCCGAAGGTCCAGGAGTTCCATGGAACATAGGTGATCGTGTCACCCGCCGGATTGAAGAAGTTGTCAGGGATGATGTAGTTTGGCGTCGGCGCGCCGGGCAAGCAGGCGAATGCCGCCGTGGCAAACAGCAGACGCCTATTGGAGGTTGGAGGTGTCAGGCTCGGACCCGGGATGACATAGGTGGTGACGGAGTTGCTGGTGAGGCTGTGCCCGTTCACCCCGATCTCCCCTGCGCCACCGCAGCATTCGGTCATCTCGATGAACTGGATCGTGCCGCTCGGATCGCTGAACACTTCGGTCACCACCCACGTGTGCGATCCAGCGTGGGCCGGTGCTGCGGTCAATGACACGCACGCAGCGGCTGCGAATGAGACGATGCTTCCTCGTTCGATCATGATTGATCCTCCTGGATGGATCCGCCTCGCGATGCACTCTGCGATATTTCGCGGCGATGCGGGCGGAACGGGCTGGGTGAGTGGTTGTGTCGAATGGGTCGAGAAGCGAAATCTGGATCAATGCGCATCGCTCGCGCTCAAGCGATATGCAATCTTGCATTTGGGACAGCGCGTGTGCGCCACCATAGCGTATGCGCACAGGTTGCAGGTCTTCTCCCGGTCGATAGCCGCCAGGAAGTTGCGATACTCGCTGGCCGTCTGTTCAAACAGGGCGCGATCGGCGAAGGCGACATTGCCAACCATGCCGCGTCGGCAATGCTCGCACCAGGCCGGGTCGTCGCCGCTGTGAGCGCGACAGAACGGGCATGTCAGTCGATCCGCCATCGCTGGCGAACCCTTGGCCAACCCCCACGTCAGGCGCGTGAAGAACGCCTTGCCGCCGACGAATCCCATTGCGGCCGCATCGCACCACAGGTCATTGGGCACCACCTCCGGACCGACCTTGGACCGCAACATCTCGATGTCCAGATCGTGCCCGTGCGGATCGATCATCTCAAACAGCATCGCCGACTCGACTCGATGGTTGGCGATGTAGCCGACATTGCATCGCCGGCACCAGCCGCCATACACCTTCGCCAGCTCGCATGTGCAGGGCGACTGCGGATCGGAGCCCGGATGCAGTCGGGCGTGATCGGTCTCGACCGGGCGCGGCGGAAGGTCGAAGGCGCTGCGTTCTGCAGCCGTTGAGGCGCGATCAGGATTCGATGCCTGCACAAGCACTGCGGCAACCGCGCCGGCGAGTGCCGTCGCCCGCAGCAGCCATACCACCCGGAATGGGGTCCGCGGTCTGGGCATGATGTCTCATGTTGCACGCCCGCTGCCTTTCATGCAACGCCGATCCATGAATCCTGGCGGCAACAGCACATGCTGCCTCCTGACCCCGCAGGACTGCTGCAAAACCGCCCGATTTTCCCATTCCTACGCCTCGCTTCCTACGCCTCGCTCTGGTCCTGCTCGCCTCCAGCCGGCCGGACTGAGCCATCCAGCGGCAGGTTCCGCGCCATCTCCAGATACGCCTCGTAGTTCGCCTGCACCTGGTGCATGCTGTCGCCGGCGAACTTGTCGACAAAAGCCCGCGCGATCTCGAAGGCGACCACGTTCTCCATCACCACGCTGGCCGCGGGCAGCGCGCACACGTCGCTGCGCTCGTAGGCGCTGTGCTCGGGCTTCCTCGAGATGAGATCAACGCTCGGCATGCCTCGCAGCAGAGTCGAGATCGGCTTCATCGTGCCGCGCACGACAATCGGCATGCCGTTGGTCATTCCGCCCTCGATGCCACCGGCGTTGTTGCTGGGGCGCGTGAAGCCGACGCTGACGGTTTCTCGCAGGGCTTCGTCGTACATGATCGGATCGTGCACCGCGCTGCCGCGGCGGAACGCGCAGTCCTTCCCAAGGCCGATCTCCACGGCCTTGAAGGCCTGGATGCCCATCACCGCGCCGGCGAGCCTCGCATCCAGCCGCTCATCCCAGTTCGCGCACGTGCCCATGCCCGGCGGGCAGCCGAAGACGTGCACCTCGCACAGCCCGCCCACGGTGTCCTTGTCCATTTTCGCTGCGTGAATGTGGCGGATGATGCACTCGCTCACCGCCTCATCGGGGCAGTACACGTCAGAGGCATCTCGGGTTCGAAGCAGCGCGTCCAAATGATCGTCCTCGATGACGACGTTGGTCGCGCAGTCCATCATGCCGCGCACGAAGCCGAAGGTCTCGATGTCGAACTCGCCCAGGAGGCAGCGCGCGACTGCGCCGGCAGCGACGCGTGCCACGGTTTCGCGCGCGCTGGCCCGCTCGAGCGTCTCGCGGCAATCGTTCGTCAGCCACTTCATCGCGCCGGCGAAATCGGCGTGGCCGGGCCGCGGCCGGTGCACCGGAGGCGTCTTCGCCGGATCATCGAGGCGCGAGTCGCGGTTTACGATCTGCATCGCCAGGGGCGAGCCGATCGTGCGCGCGCCGCCGCCGCTCACGCTCCGCACACCACTAAGAAATGTGACGGAATCCTGCTCAATCTTCTGCCGCGCTCCGCGCCCGTAACCGCCCTGGCGGCGCTGCAGCTCGGAGTTGATGAACTCGACATCGAGTTCGAGGCCCGCCGGCAGGCCGTTGACCAGCGCGATGATCGCCGGGCCATGCGATTCGCCAGCGGTCTGGTATGTAAGCGCGGGCATGCGGCGGCATCGTACCGCAGGATGCGCCCTCGCCGCTGCCTCAATGCCTCGTGATCACTTCAGGATGAACGTGATCTTCATGTGCACGCGATACTCGTCGATCTTGCCTTTGCTGACGAGCACCTCCTGATTCTTCACCCATGCGCCGGTGATGCCGCTGAGCGTCTTGTTGGCGCGTTTGATGCCCTGCTCGACAGCGTCTTCGAAACTCTTCTTCGATCCTGCGGTGATCTCGGTGACCTTGGCAACGGCCATGATGTCGCTCCTGCCCGAAGGCGTTGGAAAGGCGGCATTCTGCATGGCGCCGGCCCTCGACACAACGGGAAACCGACCCATTACGTCACCAACGCAGCCCTGAACGCCGCCATCGGCGCCGGCCGGCCCGTCCACATTTCGAACTGCATGGCCGCCTGGCGCAGGAACATGTCGACGCCGGTGATCACGCGTGCCCCGCGCGATTCGGCCTCGCGAATCAGCGGTGTGCGGACCGGCGCGTACACCGTGTCCATCACCGTCACCTCATCGTTCAAAGGAACATCGTCAGGCAGCGGCGATTCATCCGGCGCGGGCCCGCCCTGCATGCCGATGGGCGTGCAATTGATGAAGGCGTGGAAGCAGCCGCAGGAAATCGCATCAGGCCTGCCGACGGCCAATCTCGCAGAATCGGCTTCGACTAAACCCGCGAGATCCTGCGCCAGTCGTTGAGCGCGTGCTTCGGTTCGATTAAAGATGACGACCTTTGCGCCGGCGTCGAGCAGTCCTCCCACGGCTGCTCGCGCCACCCCGCCGGCTCCGATGATCGCGATGCGTTTCTCCTTCAGACGATCGCGCGCTATGCCCATTCCCTCGCACAGCGACGCGACGATGGCCGGTGCATCGGTGTTCGCGCACGCCAGGCCGCCGGCTGAGCCGACGATGAGCGTATTCGCTGCGCCG
>DATKJG010000487.1:0-7170 GCA_035543215.1 Phycisphaerales bacterium
CAGCCCAATCCCAGGCGCCTGCACGAAGCAGGTCTGAACCCGCGCGACGCCACCGTCCGCCACCTGCTGCGATTGACGAAGGAAATCCTCGGCTTCCCGCGCCACCTGTCGCAGCATGTGGGAGGCTTCGTGATGACGCGCGGCCGGGTGGATGAAATCGTGCCCATCGAAAACGCTGCGATGGAGGATCGCACCGTCATCGAATGGGACAAGGACGACATCGATGCGATGGGGATGTTGAAGGTGGATGTCTTGGGGTTGGGGATGCTGACGTGCTTGAGCAAGGCGTTTGCGATGGTGAATGGGTTGTGGGAGAAGAGACGGAGAGACGAAGAGACGGAGAGACGAAGTGAAACAGGTGCAATCGCACACTCCATGAAGGAGCACATCGATGGCGAAAGTGAAGACATTCAGAGACCTGATCGCGTGGCAGAAAGGCAAGGCGCTGGCGGTGATGGTTTATCGCGAAACGGGCCAAATGCCTCAATCCGAACAATTTGGACTGACAATGCAGATGCGCCGATCCGCGATTTCGGTCCCGTCGAACATCGCCGAAGGATTTGGGAGAGAGAGCCGGCCCGACCTCTTGAAGTTCCTTCGAACAGCCCGAGGTTCGTTGAACGAATTGGAGACACAGCACGCGGTGGCGATCGAATTATCGATGCTGTCTGCACAAGCTCAGATGATCGATCTGATCCACGAAACCGATCGAGTACTTCAAGGTCTGATCAACAGCCTGAAACGAAAGACCTGAATCACTCAGTCTCTCCGTCTCTTCGTCTCTCCGTCTCTTATCCACTCCAACTCCACACAATCCCACCCGAAGATCCCGCCGTCTACGACATGATCTGCCACGCCGACACCATCGGCGTGTTCCAGATCGAATCGCGGGCGCAGATGAGCATGCTGCCGCGCTTGAAACCGCAGAAGTTCTATGACCTGGTCATCGAAGTCGCGATCGTGCGACCGGGGCCGATCCAGGGCGACATGGTGCACCCGTACCTGCGACGGCGCAATGGCGAGGAAAAAGTCTCGTACCCGCATCCCGATGTCGAGCGCGTGCTCGGCCGCACGCTCGGTGTGCCTCTGTTTCAGGAACAGGCAATGAGTCTGGCGATGGTGGCGGCGGGCTTCAGCGCGGGCGAGGCCGATGCCCTCCGCCGCGCGATGGCGGCATGGAAACGCAAGGGCGATCTCATCTATCGCTTCGGCGCGCGTCTGGTCGAAGGCATGCTGGCGCGCGGCTACCCGCGAGATTTCGCAGAGCGCTGCTTCGAGCAGATCAAGGGTTTCAGCGAATACGGCTTCCCCGAATCGCACGCGGCGAGTTTCGCGCTTCTGGTCTACGTTTCAGCGTGGCTGAAGAAGCATCATCCGGCCGCCTTTGCCGCCGCGCTCATCAACAGCCAGCCGATGGGCTTCTACGCGCCGGCCCAGATCGTGCGCGATGCTCGCGATCACGGCGTGGAAGTGCGACCGGTCGATGTGAACTGCAGCAGATGGGATTGCACACTGGAAGATGCACACAACCCCTGGCTTGCGCCGTCGCTGCGACTGGGCATGCGCCTGGTCAAGGGCTTGCACGATGAACATGCGCGCGCGATCGAGAACGCTGTGCGTCAACGTGGTGTCTTTGACACGATCGATGCCTTGCATCGGGCCGCGAACGTTCCCATCGTCGCGCTGCGCGAACTCGCGGCGGCTGACGCTTTTCAATCGATGGGGCTCGATCGCCAGACGGCGTTGTGGCACGTGCGGGCGCTGAGCGATGAACGGTTGCCGATGTTTGAAGAAGTAGCGATCACGCCAGGTCTGAAGAAGGAAGACTCGGATTGCGCAGAGACATTCAGCACGGTCGGATCCGGGTCTTCCTCCTTCGTCGTCAGACCCGGCGTGAAGTCTGCACGCATTGCCTTGCCGCCGGTTTCGCCGCCGCGCAAGGTGATTGACGACTACGCGACGCTCGGCCTTTCGCTCAAAGCCCATCCGATGTCATTCGTTCGAGAGCGAATGAACCAGCGCAACGTTCGCAGAGCGATCGAGTTGAAGGATGAGCGACACTGGCCGCAGGGCCGGATCATTTCCGTTGCCGGCGTGGTGCTCGTTCGCCAGCGCCCGGGGACGGCCTCGGGCATCATGTTCATGACTATCGAGGACGAAACGGGCATTGCGAACCTCATCATCCGGCCGAAGGTCTTCGAACGCTTTCGCCACGCGGCCCGCCACGGCGTCATCGTCGTTGCCCGCGGGCCGGTCGAGCGTCAGGGCGAGGTCATTCATGTCAACGTCACGCGTATTGACGATGCCAGCGACGAGATGCGCATGCTGCTGGCGCGCTCGCGAGACTTTCATTGAACAATGGAACCACGGATGGGAATCCGGGGTACAGGATCCGAGCCGGCGGACGCCCCGCCCGATCAACTGGGCTTGATTTCATCGCCCCGGTGCGCTTCGATTCGCCGTGCCCATTCGCAGCGGCGAACATGAGGACTTCGAGGACGACGATGCCTTCGACGCCGATGAGC
The DNA here is from genome assembly GCA_035543215.1 of Phycisphaerales bacterium. Classification (GTDB taxonomy): domain Bacteria; phylum Planctomycetota; class Phycisphaerae; order Phycisphaerales; family SM1A02; genus DATKJG01. The sequence continues at coordinate 2,526 of DATKJG010000487.1, forward strand.
CCATCGACGAAGGACCGAGTTCCGAGGACATCGAACGCCTCGATCACGAAACGGCAATCTGTCCCGACTGCGGCGCCCAGATCTGGGACGCGGCCGAGATCTGCCCCAAGTGCTATGCGTACATCGGTGGCGACGTCGTCCAACGGCGGCCGATCCCCAAATGGCTGCGGCTGGCCCTCCTCCTGCTTCTGGCGGCGGGCCTGATCATCATCACGCTTGCATGCTTCATGTCGCCGGCCTACAACAACAACCGGCTGCCCGGCTGAACGAGGAGAAACGAATGCCATCCACACCTGCCGCACCAACCGGCTCCTGCCGGCGACGCACTGCTTTCACGATCATCGAACTGCTGACCATCATCGGCATCATCGGCGTGCTGCTGGCCCTGGTGTTTCCTGCGCTTTACGGGGCCCGCGTCAACAGCGGCATCTCGGTTTGCGCCAACAACCTCAAGCAATTGGGCGCCGCGACGGCGGGCTATCTCGCCACCTACAAGGATTACTTGCCTCAGGCCATCGGTCAGAATCCCTTCACCGGGCAGAACGAGGTCATCGGCACCCTCTTCGGCGGTAAGCGCGGCACGCTGCCGATGTTCGGCGTCGATACCGTCGGATCCGACAAGCGGCCGCTCAACAAGTTTCTTTCCGGCACAGTTGTCGTCGACACCGATCCGGACGACGGTGTCAACCAGGAGGACATTCCGGCGTTTCACTGCCCGCTCGATCGCGGTCAGCCCGCCCAGCCGCCCTTCCTGCCGCAGGTCGATGAGATGTACGACTTCGTCGGATCCAGTTACACGTTGAACGATCACACACTCGACAGCGAGGATCATTCGACGCTCGTGCCCAAGCGCACCGGCGACGATCCGACAACCACCGTGCTCGAAGGCAAACCGGGCGGCAGGATGCCGCAGGTCGAGACGCCGGACAAGACGTGGATGCTCGGCGACATCCCCATCTATAACTATCAGCAGGGCGGCGACCGCCAGCAGCGCTGGCATCGCGGCAAGAAGTTCGAATGCGAATGCAACTTGTGCTTCGTTGATGGTCACGTCGGGCCGAACGTCACCGTGCCTCCCAGCACATTCGGTCCGGCCGGCTGCATCGTCGAAAACACGACCACCGATTACACCTTTCTGCCGTCGCGCAACTGGCTCGATCAGACGCTCAACGTTCCGCATTGCCCGCCGTGCACAGGCGGAACGGCCAGCCCAACCCTGCCACATTCGACCGATGCGCCCTAGGTCGCTCGCTCACGCAAACAGTCGATCGCGAGCGTCTTCGTAACGTTTGAGTGTGTTGCGCACGACATCGGCCGGCAGTTCGGGCCCCGGCGGCTGCTTGGCCCACTGGCCCTTCTTCACCAGGCCCATCAAGTAGTTCCGCAGGTATTGCTTGTCGAAACTGTCCTGGTCGCGGCCGGGGGCGTACTGGTCAGCCGGCCAGAAGCGAGAACTGTCGGGCGTCAGGACTTCGTCGACAAGAATCAGTTCATCGGCGGGCTGGCCGTTGCGATCGAGTGCGTGACCGAATTCGAATTTCGTGTCGGCGAGGATGATGCCGCGCACCTCAGCGTGCTTCACGGCGAGTTGATAGATGGCGATTGAGACATCGCGCAGCCGCTCCATCAGTTCCCGGCCGGCGATCTGGCAGGCCCGCTCAAAATCGATGTTTTCGTCGTGGCCGACATCGGCCTTGGTGGCCGGCGTGAAGATCGGCGACGGCAGCTGCTCGCACTGTCGCAATCCTGCGGGCAGTTTGATACCGCACACCGTCTGCGACTGCTGGTACTCGATCCAGCCGGAGCCGGCGAGGTAGCCGCGGACCACGAACTCGATGGGCACGACGCGAGCCGCCCGAGCCAGCATCATGCGTCCGTCAATCAGCCTACGCTCAGTCTCGTTCAGCCCGGGCACGTCTCCAGGGTTCGTCGAGATCAGGTGATCGCCGATGATTCGTGCTGAGCGGATCAAGTCGAACCACTTCGTGCTGATCTGTGTGAGGAGGCGCCCCTTGCCCGGAATCGGTGTAGGCATGACCACGTCGAAGGCGCTGATTCGATCGGTCGCCACGATCAGGACGCGTGCCGGCGTGTCGCCTGACGCGGGCACCCGATAGACATCGCGAACTTTGCCCTGCCTGCGATCGGGCAAGGGAAGGCGCGTCTCAAAAACGGCGGATTCGTTGGTGCGGCTGCGAGTCGGGTCAGTCACGGTCGGCATCGGCGGAGTATATCGGCGAGCTGGCGCGTCGAATTGCGGTGAGTAGAGCGGAGCCTCAAGCGAGAATCGCAAGCATCTGACGCGATTCCCAACAACGGATGCGCAGATTGTGACCATTCGGAGCTCGAGCAGTTTCCAGTACGGCCTCGGTTGTCGCCGACGCTGATTGCCGCCACAATGGGGAGTTCGGCTCATCAGGCGGCCCCATGTCAGCGCGAGAGAGACTCACCGTTCCAGCATGCTTCGATTCGCGGTATTTGACAACGACGGCCCGGCGTCCCGATGGCCGCTGGTGAATGCCCACATCCTCGGGCCGGATGACCAGCCGGTGCGAGGCGATGTGTCGTTCGAGGCCGGACAGATCATCTGTCGCAAGGGCGGCAACGACGCAGCCTGCCTCGCCCTTCAGTGGGATGCCGGAGCGTGCGGCGTGTTGATGCTGCAGACCTGCCTGCTGCCCGAACGCCGCCAGCCGTACCTGCTTTCGCTTGAATTGGCCCGGCATCGGATCAAGATGTACATCGCCAAGAGCGAGGAATGGCAGATGTTCGACCTCAGTGCCGAGCATCCGGCTCCGCGCCTGTGGGAGGAGGCGCGGCAACTGCTCATCGAGGCATGGACGTCGTCAGACGTGCAGCATTCCGACCGTGTCGCGAGGCAATCGCTCGAACGAGCCATCGAAGCCACGGAGCGCCTGGCGCTGGCCCATGCCGACATCCTGCTGCATCGCCGCTACGCCAATCGGCCGGCGTCTTCATCGACGCTCGGCGTGCGCATCTGGCCGGGGCGCGATGCCCAGCCGCTGCGCGATCTGATCACCAAGGAGTTCGATGTGGTCGTCGTGCCCATCACGTGGCGCGAGATCGAGCCACAGGAGGGCAAGCAGGATTGGGGTCCGACCGACCGATGGATGAATTGGGCCGGCAAGCAAGGCAAGCCTGTGATCGCCGGCCCGCTCCTCGAGTTCACCAAGCGAGCCGTGCCGGAATGGATGACGGTCTGGCAGAATGACTACGAGGCGACACGCGATCTGGCCTACGACCACATGGAGCGCGTGGTCACGCGCTACCGCGGGGCGGTGGGGATGTGGAACCTCAGTACGGGCATCAACGCCAACGACTACTTCACATTTACGTCCGATCAGATGCTGGACCTGGTGCGGATGAGCTCGCTCCTGGTGCGGCAGTCTCATCGCGGGGCCAAGGTCATGATCGAACTCGCCCAGCCGTGGGGCGAACATTGCACGTTCAATCGCGATTCGCTGCACGCGCTGGCGTTTATCGATCGGCTTGTGCAGGAGGGCATCCGGCTCGATGCTGTCGGCGTGCAGATTCAGGAGGGGCTGGTGGCCGGCGGCCGTGCCTCGCGGGACCTGATGCAGATCAGCGCCATGCTCGATCGCTACTTCCTGTTGGAACTGCCCATCGTCATCTCGACGCTCGGAGCGCCCAGCCAAGTCATCGACTCCAACGGCGGTACCTGGCTGGAGCCCTGGTCTCCCGAGCAACAGGCCAAGTGGATCTCGCGCATCTTCGCCATCGCGATGTCCAAGCCCTTCATCGAATCGATCTTCTGGAACGACCTGTTCGATCACTCCGGGCAGGAACTGGCGTCAGGCGGTCTGATCAACGAGGCCGGGCAGCCCAAGCCCGCGCTTCAGAAACTCATCGGCCTGCGTCGCGTGCTGCGCAAGCCGCTTGGCCCGCTTGTGCTGCCGACGCGCGCCGGCACCCCGATAGACGATGACGGACCGTCTGCCCGGAGCCGCCGCGAGGAGAAGGTAGACTGATGCGTCAGGCATGCGCGGAGCAACCGACCAGCAGAGTTTCCCGGGGCTCGCCCCCATACTCGTATTGACAGCCGGTGCGCTGGCGCTCAGCGTGTGGACTGCGCTGCATCGGACCTCGAGCCCGGATGAGGCGCGGGCAATGCATGGCGCGACATCGTGGCCAGACATGCATGTGAACATCAACAGCGCGGGGGTCGCCGAATTGGCGCTGCTGCCGGGTGTGGGTGAACGGCTGGCGCAGCGGATCGTCGCCGATCGCGATGAGCGTGGCCCCTTCGCGTCGCTTCATGAACTCGAACGCGTACCCGGCATGGGCGCAGCCACCATCGAGCGACTGAGCCCTTACGCCATCGCTTCGACCGAATGAGTTGACCGTTGCCGCGGGGCGGTGCTGGTTCAGTTCTCGATCTTGTCGGTGCCCTGGACTGTGGCGGTCTCCGGAGCACCCGCATTCGCTGGGTATGCCGCGACAATCATCTGGTGCTCCCGCGCCGGATCGTTGGTCGTCAGGTAGACCACAAAGGGAATCTCGTCAACTGGATCGAACTTCGCCGGCAGCGAGATGCCGCTGGTCCACGTCGCGCCACCGTCTTCGCTCCACAGCCAGCGCGCCTCATCACAGTCGCGATAGATGC
>DATKJG010000488.1:0-3640 GCA_035543215.1 Phycisphaerales bacterium
GCTTGAAGAGGTCTACTCCAGCGATCAGGAAAACATTGAGATTCCCGCCAACGCCTCGGGCCTGTTCGAAGCGGCCTCGGGCGATGCTGGCGTCGATCAGCGCGTCGGCACGATGGCCATGCCCATGTTGGTCGAGGTGTACGACGGCGCGGGCTCGGGCCTGGGCGCGGGACTGATGATCGGCGCGCTGGCGTCGATGATCTGCGTCGCCATCATCGCCTTCGTCGGGCTCAGCGGCGCCTATCCGCAACTGGCCCAGATGTTCGCCAACAACCTCTGGGTGTGGGCCGGCGGCCTGCTGGGCATCACCATCATCTGCGGCCTGATCGGCCTGTTCCTGGGCAAGGCCAGCGAGTAACAAACGCATAAAGCAGGAAAACAGAAAGCATAAAGCACTCGGACTTCGGACGACCTCCGAAGTCCGCTTCGTTTTTGCCGGTGCATCACCGCCCTGTTCGCGCGTCGGCCATCCGAATCACTGGGGCCTTTATGCTTTATGCTTTATGCGTTTATGCTTTCACTCACTCGTTACGGCCGCGATGTCTGGCTGCCGATCATCATCATCGCGGTCGTGCTCGGCGGCGGCTTCGCCATGATGAAATGGTGGATCGCGCTGGGCGTCGTCGTCGCGCTCGCGCTCGCCCTGCTCTCGTTCTTTCGCGATCCCTGGCGGCGCCTGCCAGCCAACCTCAAGCCCGGCGACCTGCTCGCGCCCGCTGATGGCGTCATCAGCGCGGTCATCGACGTCGATTCGCACGAAGCCGTCGGTGGCCGGCCGGCGAAGGTCATCCGCATCTTCCTGAGCGTCCTGAACGTGCACGTCAACCGCTCGCCGTGCGATTGTGAAGTCGTCTCGATCACGCCGCGACCGGGCAAGTACCTCAACGCACAGTCCGAAGATTCAGCCCTCGTGAACGAGTCGAACCTCATCGTGCTGAAGACGTCAGCCGGTGGCGTGAACGATGAACGCATCGGCCTCAGGCAGGTCTCGGGCATGCTCGCCCGGACGATCGTCTGCCCGCTCAAGCCGGGAGACCGGCTGGCACGCGGCGAGAAGTTCGGCATGATCAAGTTCGGCTCGACGACCGAACTCATCCTGCCCCGGCCGAGCCACGTCGCTGCGCATGTCAGCAAGGGCGACCAGGTGCGCGGCGGGCTCACGCGGCTGGCAACGCTGAATCCGCCCGACAAGACCTGAAACGGCGGCCAAGACGGCGGTGTGTCCCATCGCGGATGAACCGCCAAGCCGCGAGCGGCCTATGGATTGTGTCGATAACAGACGATCCCGATGCCCGTCCAGACGCCGCCATCCTCAGCAGCCCAGCGAAGTCCTCCGGCCGAGGGCGCCGCCAGCGCCTCAGCCGATTCCACGCGGCCGCGCATCTTTCAGCGGCTCGACACGATCGCGCCGTTTCCATACACGTTGAAGCACTACGTGCGCCGCGCTCTGTGGGAGATCGTGCAGGCGACCGTCTTCCGCTTCAGCCCGCGCAAGGCCCACGGCTGGCGCGCCTTCTGGATGCGGCTGTTCGGGGCTGATCTGGCACGTCCCTGCTACATCAAGAACACCTCGCGCATCAAGCATCCCTGGCTGCTGCGCGTCGGCTTGTACAGTTGCGTGGCCGAGGAGGTGAACGTGTACAACCTCGGCCCGATCACCATCGGCGATCACACGTGCATCTCGCAGGGCGCGCATTTGTGCGCCGGGACGCACGACTACACGCAGCCGAACCTGCCGCTGCAGCGGCCGCCGATCGTCATCGGCTCGGGCGTGTGGGTCTGCGCCGAGGCGTTCATCGGCCCCAACGTGACGATCGGCGACAACGCGATCGTGGGAGCCCGCTCCGTCGTCATGAACGACGTGCCGGCCAACATGATCGTCGCGGGAAACCCGGCGGTTGTTGTCAAGGAGCGGCGAATGTAGGGCCGCGCGCGTTGTTCGCAATCGTCCTTGACAGTCATTGCCGTGGTCATAGACTCCAGCCCTTAGGCTGCAAATTGTCTCTCAACGCGCCCGAGGCTTCTGCTGGCGAGCGACGAATGGATGCTGTCTTCGGACTCGGGCATCTTCACCATGTGTTCAGCCGTCGCGATCGAGAGCGCATCGTGCTGTCGGCGATCGACGCTGGCTTCACCCAATTTGATCTTGCGCCGGCCTATGGCGATGGAATGACGGAGCGCGAAGTCGGGCGCTGCCTGTCCCGCCGTGACGTCGCCATCACAACTAAGTTCGGCATTCCGATGCGTGCCATCGGCGAGCTGCCTGCAGCCGTCTATTTTGGCATTCGCGCCGCGGGCAAGGCTCTCCGGAGATCCTTCGGCGCGACCTATGACAAACGAGATTTCTCGCCCAAGTGCCTGCGAGAGAGCCTGGCGTCTTCGTTGCGGCGCCTGCGTCGCGAGGGCGTCGACTGCCTGCTGATTCATGAACCGCTCAGCCTCGATCAGTTTCGGGCATTGGTGCCGACGTGGCAGGAGTTGGAGCGCCTGCAACGAGTGGGAACGATTCGACGCTTCGGTGTCTCCGGGCCGGGCGAGTTGCTTCTGGAGGCTGATGATCTGGGGCTGATTCCCCCTGCTGCCGTTCGAATGCTCTCGATGGATGATCGGGTCTGCAACCTGCCTGCGACATGGTTCCAGGACAAGGAGGTGCGAATCTTCGGCATCGTTCGTCGATTGAGCCGGACGCTCGGCCCGGGTCGCCTTGATCCAGCCGTGCTTGTCGATCGATTTCGCGCGAATCTCCCGCACGCGGCACCGGTCTTCTCGACGTGCAGAATTGACGAAATCAAGCGGCTGGCGCAGGCCATCCAGTCTCAACCGGCAAACCACGATCCGATGAGAATCGCTCCATGAGCGACGAAGCGGCAGCATCGCCCCAAGCCCAGCGCTTCGACGTGTGCATCATCGGCGCCGGCGCGGCTGGACTGGTGCTCGCCGAGATCCTCTCTCGCGAGACATCGCTTCAGATCTGCATTGTCGAGGCAGGCCCCGACCACTTCCGTGATCGCAAGGAGCCCTTCCGTGTTCGCAGCCTGCTGCGAGAGCACGTCGGCGTCAACACAGGGCTTGTGACCGCCTTTGGCGGGGCCACGAACACCTGGGGCGGTGGTCTGATTCGTCTCTCGCCCGCCGATTTCGAAGCGCTCGAGGGGCGCCCTGATACCGCATGGCCGATTCCATTTGACGAGATCGTTCCTCACTACGCGGCCATTGAGTCTCTGTTTGGCATCGTCCCGTCGTCGCGGGGGCCGGATCGCACGTTCTGCGAAACGGACGCATGCGTCGTTCGCCGCAGGGACATCCCCATCCTTCCCTTTCGTCGCAAGAACTTCGCGAAGGCCTTTGGTCCGTTGCTCCGATCGCGCAGCAACGTCACGATTCTCTGCGATACACAAATCAGCGCCATCGAACCGGATGGAGCGGGCGGCGTCCGGCATCTTCTGACCGCCTCCAAGGATGGCGTTCGCAGGCGCATTGCCGCCCAGAGATTCGTCGTCAGCGCCGGCATCGTCAACACGAATCTGCTCGGCGCTCGCGTCCTTTCGGCGTGTGGAGTGGCGCCCGCTGCGGTGCGGCAGGGAAGGTTCTTTCATGACCATGTCTCGTTCCCGATCGCCCGACTTCATCCCAAGTCGCC
>DATKJG010000489.1:0-8540 GCA_035543215.1 Phycisphaerales bacterium
CAGGAACGAATAGACGTTGTGCTCCAGCGGCTGTATGCGGCCGAGGGCCATCCACTCCTTCGGCAATTGCAGGTGATAGGAAAGCCCGTCGTAACCGCCGAACTCACTCGACCACAGCCAGCCCGGCGCCGAGCACACCGCTATCAGCAGAACTGCGACGGCCGGCGCGCAGGCCCATGCACACGCGTCGGGCAGAACGCGATCCATCACGACCTCGCGCACTCGAATCATTTGCGTCAGCAGGAGACCGACGCCAGCGACGGTGACGCACCATGCGATGGCAGACGACGTCAGCCATCCCAGTGCGCCAAGCGTGGCGTCGAGTACGAGCATCAGCGCCACACCCAGAGCCGTCTGCAGCGCCGCGGGATGCGATGCGTTGCGCGCCAGCCAATGCCGCAACGGCCAGCCCAGGCCGATCGCCGCGCCCAGCCACAGCAGCGGCCGCCAGAAGCCAGTCAGCAGCGTCTGGAACGCCTCGAACGTGACCGGCGTGCCATCACTCCCGACCCAGCCTGACATCACCCCGATCAGGATGACGATCACCCCGCTGCCCACCGCCGCGGCGAGTCGGTCGCCGCGCCTCGTCGCAGGAATGGTGTGGAGGGGTTCGGCCACGAAGAGAAACAGTACGGCAAAACCTGCCGAGGCGGTGATGCGGCTGCAGCATCGGCACAGGTGATCATTTGTCGCGCGTCTCGCGCAACCCTTGCGTGCAGATGATCGCGCAACAGTTGCGGGCTCCATATCGCTGGCTGAAGACCGAGCAGCCGACGCGCCGAGTTATTGGTCACCGGGCCAATCGGTTCACTGATTGCCTGCCGATGGCTCGCGGAAAAAGCGTGCGGCTTTGCAGTCGCGAGCACGAAGTTGACGACTTGGACTGGCCCGAGCACGCATGCACACGCAACGGAGCGGATGTCCACCGGCCGGACGCCGCCTCCTGAAAGACATGGAAGTCGATGCTGCCTTCGGGAGTCGAGGGCGGCCGCCAAGGAATGGTTGGCCGATGGATGGAGGTCGCCGCGGCGACTCAACTCACATGAACGTGCAGACAACGCGTTTCGGCGTCGTGGATCTCGACGAGCGTCGCATCATCACCTTCCCGGGAGGCCTGCTGGGCTTCTCCAGTTACACGCGCTTCGCGCTGCTGCAGCCGGATGATGAAGGTGTGTTCTTCTGGCTGCAGAGTCTGGAATCGCCTGAGCTGGCCTTCGTGGTCACCGACCCGGCCCTGTGGGTGCGCGACTACCAGGCCGCCATCCGCCGCGAGCAGATGGATGAACTCACGCTCGACACTCTGGATGACGCCCAGGTCTTCGTCATCGTGAACAAGTACGGCCGGGCCCTGACCGCCAACCTGCAGGGACCGCTGGTCATCAATCTCAAGAATCACACGGCGATGCAACTGGTGCTGGCCGACAAGCGCTGGAACACGAGGCACGAAATCGTGAACCTGGGCGAGGCTGTGCACGCAGCGTCGGCGTGATCGCGACAGGAACAGATCTGTTCTGCAAGGCCGCCCGCGCGAGGCACGGATGCCTCGGCGAGCCGGCCGATCGCCGGCGCAACAACCGCGCCGACCATCGGCCGGCATGATCCAAGGAAGGAGCCCGCCAATGTTGGTGCTCTCGCGTCAACGTGACGAGACAATCATGATCGGCGACGACATCGAACTGACTGTCGTCGACATTCGAGGCGACAAGGTGCGGCTGGGCATCAAGGCGCCTTCGCACGTCGCCGTGCACCGCAAGGAAATCTACGACGCGATCAAGCGCGAGAACGAGCAGGCGGCTTGCCTGAAGCAGAACGAACTGTCGGCCCTGCGTCCGCCCGGCTCCAACCCAATTCACAAGGTGCGGCCGCTGGGCTCGGCCACGCGCATCTCGCCGCCTCGCGACCAGCCCAATCAGAAGCGCGAAAGCGCCTGATTCGCCTGTCTATACGACTCACATCACGATTTCGGGGGAACCGCCGGACTCAGGAATTGCATGGCCCGTGCGGGTTTCCGCACGCGCAGCCCGGCCCGGTGTGCTTGTGAGCGGGGGCCCCGACCGGCGAACCCGCCACTGCGAACGTGCTGAGAACCCGCGTGAAGGTGCGGCCCTTGCCGGCCGGATCAACGACGGGCTTGTCGGCGTCGGCCATGGGCCGCAGCAACTCGATCTGGTCGCCATCCTCGACGCAGCGGTACTCATACAGGGGCATGCACGATCCTAGGCGCCATCTGGAGCCCGGCAGGGCTGAAGCTGGTCTGTCGCTCCTGCTAAAGTGCGCGGCCTCATGATCGAGGATCCGGCGCACAAACATCGCTTGATGCGGCGCGATTGGCTTGTCCTCGGCGTCATCCTCGCGCTGACGGTGCCGTCGCTTGTGCTCGGGATCGACGTGCGACTGTCGACGCACACGATGGAGAATCTTGCCGTCGTCACCAGCCAGGAGACGTTCCTGCGACTGGCGGAGGATCCTGCTGCGGGCTTGATCGTGAGCACAAACGACGGCCAGCCGCGGCTGGAGAAGCCGCCGATGGTGGTCTGGCTCAACCTGCTGGCGTGGAGCGATCTTGATCCGGCAACCGCCACGCCCCAGCAGTTGATCTTCCGCGCGCGCTGCGTGACTGTCGCGCTGAGCGCGATGATGCTTGCGTCGATCTTCCTGCTCGGCCGCTCGCTGGGCGACTGGCGATTCGCTGCCCTGGCGACGATGAGCGTCGCATCGACATTCTTCTTCCAGCGGCAGGCGCGCACGGCTTCGTACGACATGCACTACGTGGCGTGGACGTCGACCGCCGTCGCACTGGGCATCTGGGCGATGAATCCGCTGGGCGCGGCTCCGTCGCTGGCTCGCCGCCTCGCAGGCTGGGGCGGCTATGCCGTTTGCCTGGCGGCGGCGGTCATGAGCAAGAATCCGCTGCCGTATCTGCTCGGGCTGCCGCCGCTCATCGCCGCGGTCGTGCTGCTCAGCGAGCGGCGTCGCACCGATGCACTGTGGCTGATCGCTGCAATCCTCTGTTCGGCGATTCCGGTCGCAGCGTGGTATTGGCACGTCTTTGCGACGTATCCGCGCCTCGCCGAGCGCGTGCTGGCTCGCGAGATGCGCCAGCCGCGCCTGGACTATCAACCACTCTGGTACTACCTGGGCGTGTTCGTGCTGGTCGTGCCGTGGACAGCGTGGCTGGTCGGATCGTTGATCGAGCCGTTCCGCCTGCAGCGCGGCCCTCGCCGCCGCGCTGCGATGCTGGCCGTCTTCTGGTTCGCGCTCATCTTTGTCGGCATGTCCATTCCCGCCGCCAAGCAGCAGCGATACATCCTTGGCATCCTGCCTGCGGTGGGGCTCCTGCTGGCGATGTTCATCCGCCAGCACAATGAGCGGGCTCGAGGCGAGGATGGGGCCCAGGGCCGGGACGATCCGGTGTTCCGCGTCCTCTTTGCCGCATTATGGATCGCGCTGGGCGTCGCATCGATTGCAACCGTGTGGTTCTTCACCGCGCAGGAAGGCTACGCCCGATTCGAATCGCACCTGATGGACGATGCGCAGCGCGTCGTCGCGCCACTGAGCCTGTCGGCGTCGGTCGTGCTGGCGATCGGATTGCTGGTTGTCTGCGCATTCGGCTGGCGCTGGCACGCGCATCAGCCTTGGCGCTCGGCGATGGCATCCGGCGTGTGGATGCTCGTGATCATGACCGTGTTCTGGAACCAGGAGGCGCGCGAGGATGAGGCGCGGCTTCGCGCCTACGTCGACGAGACCGCGCGCATCCGTGCGATCGTCGGCGAGGCCCCGGTGCGCTCGCTGCGCTGGACGCGGGCGGACGAGGCATGGCAACTCAACGAGGAGTTTCGAATCTATTTCGGCCGCCTCATCCACCGTATCTGGCCAGATGACGTCGACCAGTGGCTGGACAAGGTGACAGGCGAGGCGTTCGTCCTCACCAGGCCCGATCCGCAGCGCGCACGTTTCCTTCAGCAGCGCGGATTCACGATGGTGGATCACGCGCAGGTGGACAAGGATGATCGGGAGGAACTGTGGCGGCGCGCGGGATGATCAAACGACGTATTCGGTCGGCTGCAAGGCGCGCTCAACCTTCTCGCGCCAGTCTTCGTAGCCGCCGCGGCCCATCAGGCCGAAGGTCGCGACCTTGCCAGTCTCCACCGCCGGCTGGTCGTAGGCGTCGATGTTCAGCATGAGTCCGGCGTACGCGGTGACGATCTCCCACATCTGGATGAACTGGCCGACCGCGTGGGCCGTGATGCGCGGGAAGCGAATGGTGAAGTTCGGCCGCTGCGATTCCACCAGCGCATACTCCGTCGCGCGCTTCTCAGCGTTGATCAGCGTGCCCAGCGTCGAGCCTTCGAGATACTTCAGGTTCTCCACTTTCAATCCTCGCGGCACCTTCACCTCCTGATTGAACTTCCCGACCTCGATCAGGCAGAAGACCTTGTCATTTGGGCCCTCCCGGTACAACTGCACCTGGCTGTGCTGGTCGGTCGTGCCGAGAGCCTTGATCGGCGTCGCACCGGCGAAGACCTCGTCGCCGTTGCGGTTCACGCGCTTGCCCAGCGATTCAGCCCACAACTGGCGATACCAATCGGCCAGCAGATACAGCGCATTGGAATACGGCATCATCACGTGATTGTTCTTGCCGCGCCGTGCGAACTCCATCAGCTGCCATGCGATGACGGCTGCCGGGTTCTTGAGCGCGTCGATGTTGCTGCATCGCTTGTCCATGATCGCCGCGCCATCGAGCAGTGCGTTTATGTCGATGCCGCACATCGCGGCGCTGAACAGGCCCACGGGCGAGAGCACGCTGAAGCGGCCGCCCACGCCCTCGGGCACGGGCAGCGTGGCGTAGCCCTCGGCCTCGCAGATCGAGCGCATCGTGCCCTTGGCCGGGTCGGTCACCGCGACCACGTTCTTCGCATACCCCTTGCCCAGGGCCTTGCGCAGCATGTCGCGTGCGATCATGAACTGGGCGGCGGTCTCGGCGGTCTCGCCCGACTTGCTGATGACGTTGATGATGGTCTTGCGCAGTCGCTTGTCGGAGCGCCGCACCTCGTCGAGCACCGAGCCGACGAGTTCAGGATCGACATTGTCGAGCACGAACAGCCGTGGTCCGCCTCCACGCGGCCGGTGCTTGCGCTTCATCAGGTTCCAAGTGGGAGGGTTGAGCGCGGCCTGCAAGGCGATGTTGCCAAGGGCGCTACCGCCGATGCCGAGAACGACGAGGTTCTCTGCGTCGTCGCGCAGTTTCCGCACGAGTTTCTTCACGGCCGTGACGTGCTCGCTGCGCATGGGATCGAAGGGCAGGTCGCGCCAGCGCTCCCACCCCGTGCCGCGAGTCGAATCCAGTTGCCGTGTCAGGTCCGAAAGATGAGGCGCAGCATCCTGCAGATCGGTCGCGGCCAGGCCATGTGAGCCAACACGATCGCTCAGGCAGTTGGCGAATTCGATCGACAGCGGGGCGGTCTTCATGACCGGCAGGATATCGGCCTGGCCCGCTTCAGGTCACTTGCGCTCGACGGCACATGCCCCGCTGGTCAGATTCTTCAGCGCATCGCTTCTGAGCCATGCTGCAGCAGCCTCGTCCCCGCGGATGTACGCATCCCAGAACGCCGTCGTCGCCATCAGGATCCACTGGTGATGCGCGGGGGTTGCGCGTGATGGGCTCGCCCGTAACGCCGCGGGCATTGTCGCTGAACGCCATGTGCTCGCCGCCGTCGAGGACCATGAAGAACTGATCGCCGGCCTTGCCGGCATCGGTGTGATCGAACCCGGCGCGACGGCCGGCCATGTCGCGCGTGAAGCCCTCGAGATCCTTCGTACCGGTGAAGTACAGCATCGGCGCGGTCATGTTGTCCCATGAGTGCGCATCGAGACCCAGCCGGCCCTCGCCCTGCGATGACATCGCGATGCCCGCGACGCAGCGGCTGTCGCGGAAGCCGCGGTCCTGCTGGCCCGGCAGATCGACCAGCGCGCCCATGATCAGCATCGTCGTGTAGGCGCCAAAGGAGTGACCCGACATGCCGACGCGCGACAGGTCGAGCTTGCCGAACAGTTCATCGCCTGTCTGGCCGTTGCGGCGATTGAGTTCATCCAGCGCGAAGGTCACATCCAGCGGGCGATTGCTCCAGTTGCTTGTGTCGGCCAGCGAATCCTGCATCGCCTTGCCGACCTTCAGTCCGATGCCCGCGGAGTTGTCGCCGACCGCCGCTCGCAGGAAGTCGGTGTCGCTGCCATCGTGTTCCACCATCATGCAGGAGTAGCCGTGACTGGCCCAATGCCGGCCGAGGTAGGCGCAGCCTTCGCGATTGCCGCCCCAGCCGTGCGAGAACACGATGACTGGTGACGGCCCGGTCGCCTCCTTCGGCATGTACAGTTTCACCGGCACATCGCGATTGCGCGATACATCGGTGAAGGTCAGCATCCGCTCGCTGACCGTGAACGGCCCGGGCTCGAGTTTGTACGCCTGCGGCGATGCGCCGGGCTTGGCCTCGGGAGGCGTCGTGGCGTTGGCGGCAGGCGCCGTGGCCGGCTGCGTCGTGGCTTTGTCAGGATTCTGCTTCTGATACTGCCGCAGCAGGATGCCCATCGCCTTCTGCTTCTGCCCGGCCGTCAGCAGTTTGTTGAACTCGGCGAGCGCTGTGGCCTGCTCGGCCTTGCTCACCTCGATGTTCTGAAATCGCTTGATGGCGATGGGCTGGAAGATCGCCTCCGCGGCGTTGCGCTGCTCGGGCGTCAGTCCCAGTTCGTTCGCGATCGCCTCGAACGCGTCGCGCTCCAGCCCCACCTGGCGCTCGATCGATTCGCGCACCATCAGGCCGAAGGCCTCCAGCCGCTCGACCGCTGCCAGGGCCCGAGGCGTCGCCGCGGCGCCGGTCGCCTGGCGCTTGAGGCTCTCGGTTCGCGCTGTGCGATACTCCTGCAGCATCGCCTCGGCGGCGCGACGCTGCTCATCACTCAGGTGCGGCCACATCTCCTGGAAGAACGTGCCGCGCTCGACGTAGGGCTTGAACGCCTCGGTGGCGTTCTGGAACACCTTGGCCCGTCTGGCCGCGGAGGTCTCGCCCTGCAATGACGCGATGTCAAGCACCAGCCCGTAGTTGTTGCGGATGATCTGATCGAACGCCGTCAGCCGAGTTGAATGAATCTCGTCGTACTTGGCGCGCTGCTCGGGCGTGAGATCGAGCATGCCGATGGCGACATAGTCGGGCTCAGGCCCGATGTTCTCCACGGAGCCGTCGAACGTCCGCTGCACGAGCGTGGGTTTGTCCGAACCGGCCTCGGTGGCGTCGGGGCCGGAGAGAATCGGCGCCGAGGCAGGCTGCGTCGCGGGCCGGCTGGCCGGAGCGGCGGGCGGGCTCTGCAAACTGCCCACGAACAGGGCTGAGGCAATCAGGAAATCGAGCATGGCGTCCTCCGCGTGCGCACAAGGTTCTTCGCAAGCATATTGCCATTTCATCCCCGGGGGTTTCGCGCTCGAAATCGATCCAGATGATGCACGTCGCGCAGCGATCCGATTATGGGCGAGACTTTGCGCTGCGTTACACGGCGTTCAGCGCGTGCTCCAGGTCCGCGATCAGGTCATCGGCGTCCTCGATGCCCACGGAAATCCGCACGAGCGTGTCGCTGATGCCGATCTTCGCGCGGTTCTCCGGCGGCACGGATGCGTGCGTCATGATCGCCGGGTGCTCGATGAGCGATTCCACGCCGCCCAGCGATTCGGCGAGGGCGAAGATCTTCACGTTCTCGAGGAAGCGCCTCGATTCGGCCAGGCCGCCCTTGAGGAAGATCGTGATCATGCCGCCGCCGGCGAAGGCTTTGCCCAGCAGCCGCATCTGCTTCTGCGCGATGGCGTGCTGCGGATGCGACTTGAGGCCGGGGTAAACCACCTTCGCCACCTTGGGATGCTTCTCCAGCCACTCCGCGATGCGCTGCGCGCTCTCGCTGTGCCGCGCGATGCGCAGGGCGAGCGTCTTCATGCCGCGCAGGAACATGTACGAATCGAAGGGCGACAGCACCGAGCCGATGGCGTTCTGCATGAAACGGAGCTTCTCGGCGAGGTCGGCCCGCTGCGTGACGAGCACGCCGCCCACGCCGTCCGAGTGCCCGCCAAGGTACTTCGTCGCCGAATGATGCACGATGTCGATGCCCATGGTCAGCGGTCGCTGCAGCATGGGAGTGGCGAAGGTGTTGTCGCAGACGGTGATCAGGTTCTTCGCCTTGCCGATCTTCGCGACCGCTTCCAGGTCGACGATCTTCAGCGTCGGGTTCGTCGGCGTCTCGACCCAGATCATCTTGGTCGTCGGCGTGATGGCCTTCTCGATGGCGGCGGGGCCGGCCGTCATGTCCACGTACGTGACCTTCAGGTTCATCGATCGCTCGCGCACGCGCGTCATCAGGCGATACGAGCCGCCGTACAGGTCATCCATTGCGACGACGTGATCGCCCGAATCGAGCAGCTCCAGGCATGTGCCCATCGCGGCCAGGCCGGATGAGAACGCAAAGCCGCCATTGGTCACATCCTTGTCGCGCGGGAGGGTCGA
>DATKJG010000490.1:0-4237 GCA_035543215.1 Phycisphaerales bacterium
GTTCGCGCCGCCGTTGCCGTTGCCGGGCTTGGCCTCGTCGCTTTCCTTCGCATCAGGCTGCGATTCAGCCGGCTGCGTCTCGGCCTTCTTCTTCTCCTCGCCCCACTTCTCCTCATCGCTCTTGGGCAGCCACGGATTCTCCACATCCGCGCGCAGCGGCACGGCCAGCAGCACCGCCGAGCGTTCATACACGAACGACGTATCGCCCGGAATGTCGCCGTACTGCGGCTGGAAGTTGCGATTGCTCGCGTAGAACAGCCAGTCGCCCTTGCGATCGAACGTCGGTGCGACATCGTTGAAGAAGCCGCTGGTCACCTGCGTCTTCTCACCCGATTCCAGGTTGTAGATCCAGATCGCCTTGCGCCCGCGATTGATCGTCCGGTCGTACGCCAGCCAGCGGCTGTCGTGGCTCCAGCTGTAACCCGGCGACTGGCTCCACGGATCCTTGTCGATCAGCTTCGTCTCGCCTCCCTCCAGCGTGTACATGAACAGCGAGCCCGTCTTGTCGGCGAACAGCAGCCGCTTGGAATCCGGCGACCAGCCGCCGTTGAAGCGATAGCACGAACCGTCCTTTGTCAGTTGCTTCGTCTCGCCCTTGCCGTCGGACTGCATGATGTACAACTCGTACTCGCCCGTCGCATCCGACACGTAACTGATCCACTGGCCGTCCGGGCTCCACGCCGGCATGCGTTCCGCGATGCCGCTGGTCGCCGTCAACTGCCGCGGCGAGCCGTTCTCCGCCGGCGCGGTCCAGATGTCGCCTCGCGCCTCCAGCACCGCGCGCTTGCCCGTCGAGGAGATGCTCCAGCTCCCCGCGAACCGCGTCGCGTCGATCGTGCGCTCGCGCAGCGTCGGCCGGTCGCCCGGAATCGTGATCTCGATCTGCTTCGACTTGCCGTTGGAAAGATCCAGCAGGTACAGCCCCGCGCCGCACTGGAAGACGATCTCGCCGTTGTTGCTCTTGCCCGGCCCGATCGACGGCCACTTCACATCAAAGTCCTTGAACTCCGTCACCTGCTTGCGGGCGTTCTTCGCAACATCAAACTCCCAGATGTTCAGCCGATGCTCCGGCCCTGAATCAGAAAGGTAATACACCTTCCCGCCGTTGCCGCTGCCGCGCCACATCGGCAGCGTATCGGTGCCTTCCCAGTCCGTGATGCGGCGCGAAGTCTTGTCCTTCAGGTTGAACATCCAGATGTCGGTCTGCATGCCGCCGCGATAGCGCTTCCACGTGCGGTTGTCGATCGAGTGCGGCGTGTACACCAGCCACGTGCCATCATCGCTGATCGTCGCATTCGTGCCGTACGGCACATCGATCATCTCCGGCAGTCCGCCGCCCGAGCCCACCGTGAACAACTTGCCCATCTGGCCGAGTCCCTGGAGATCGCGCGCCGAAAACAGCAGCCGGCCACCGCGCGTCCATTCGCACAGGCGCTCGCCCGATGGATGGTGCGTTACGCGCTTGGGCAGCCCGCCATCGCTGCCGTCGGTCGCGATGGTGTAGATTTCGTTCCCGCCGTCGTAGTTGCCCACGAAGGCGATGGTCTTGCCATCACTCGAGAACTTCGGAAACGACTCGCCCCCCGGCGGACTCGCCAGCGGCGTCGCCATTCCACCCTCGCGCGGCGCGATCCACAAGTCGTTGGCGTACACGAAGACGATGCTCGTGGCGCTGACATCGGGATAGCGCAGCATCCCCGCATGCGGCTTCACCTGGGCCGGTGCGCCCTGCGTCGCGCTCAGCGCGGCCAGCGTCCCCAGTGCGCACAACGTTGCCAACGAATTCGATGATGAACGCTCGCGACGATCACAACGTTCGAGACGCATGAATCTACTCTCCTGCCTGCTGATATGGAACAAGGATGCGAGGGGCACGTGGGGGGGCGGGGCCACGGTTATACCGGATTTCAACGGCCGGTTTGCAGGTCGGTTACCCCGCCGCCGCCATCAATCGCCGTTAGCCCCCGGCTCCGCCCGGCGACTGTGCGGAAATCGTGGTGCGGGGCCACGGCAATGCACGCACCCCGTCCCATGACCTTTATGCTTTATGCGTTTCTGCTTTCTGCGTTATCACCGCAGCCCCACATTCGGTGCACTTATCGCTGGTGCCAACCGGATACCCACACTTCGGGCACAGGCCGCGCTTGATGCGTCGCCACCTCCGCAGCGCGAACGGCGCTGCGAACAGCAGCCACAGCACCCCAGCGTAGAACACCGTGTTGAGCGCGAAGCCTGGCCAAACCGGACGAAACGGAAACACCCGAAACGACGCTCCACCCAGCGACTCCGGCCGCGTCCACTCCATCGCGCCTGTCTGCCACTGCACCGTCACACTCGGCGGAGGCCTCGTCGATGGCGGCGGCGCGCCAATCAGCGGCACGGGTACGTACCGATCGAAACCACTCACACGCTCCCACCGCCGACCCGCCAGAGCCGCACTCGGCCAACCCGCTCGAATCGTCGACATCGCCTGCTCCTGCCAGCGCAGACGAGCCGTCGGCAGCACGACCACCTGCGACACGGTGCTCACCTCATATCCGTACCCGCGATCGCGCCGCGCATACATGTGCACTTCGCCCAGGAACTCCTCGCGCGGGTCTACCGGCGTCTCCGACAGATCGCTCCGCAGTCGCTCGGTCCACAGTCGAGTCTCGTCATCGGCCGGGCTCATTGAAGCGCCGGCAACCACGGGCGACCACAACGCACATCCCCACGCCACCGCGACATTCACGATCGCGCCCAGCAGCAGCCACACGATCACCGTCGTGACCGCTTGGCCCCTGCGGGCGCAATTACTGCGGCCTTCGCCAGCGCGCGACACCATGCATTGCATCGTATCACGGCCGGTCCGCCGCCAGCCTCCAGCCATCGCGCACTGTTTGGGGCGGATTACCTACGTTGCAAAGCAGTTACGGGGACCGATGTACGCATTACCACGCCCGTGCAGGATGCACACACGCCGATTCGGAGAATCGCCATGACCCACGCGCTCCTTGCTCCGCCGAGCCGTGTTCGCCGCGAACGCCGCACCGCCCTCAAGGCCCGCCCCCCAGCGCTGTTCGAGCTCCCGCCGCCAGCCCGCGATGTTGTGCCGCCCCGGACAAAGCCGGCCCCGCGGCTCAACCTCATCCGCCAAGTCCGATCGCAGATCAGCCTCGGCCGCTACGACACCGACTCGCGACTGAGCATCGCCGTGAGCCTGATGATCGAGCGCACAGTATGAGCCGCTGCAGTCGCTGCTCGCAGCCCTGATGCCGATGTTGGCGCTGCCGTCGGCTCCACCCTCATCGCCGCTGCATCGCCATAGCCAATGGCAGCCGGCCAACAAACAAACGACGCCCGATGTCCATCATCGGGCGTCGTTTCATTCTGAGTGAAGTGAATGAATTCGCGAACCGCTCAGCGGCCGTCACCATCGGCATCGCCGGGCATGGCGCGCTCCAGCCGATCCCACGCATCGCGCGTCGCGAGCTTGGCACGCTCCCAGCTCAGCTTCGAGCCGGCGCGAGCCTTGTCCCAGCCGCGCTCCAAGTCGCCCTCGACCCTGTCGAAGGGCTCAGTCCGCGCACGCCTCGTGTACGTCTCCCAGCCATATCGATACGCCGGTCCGTAGTCCTCGTAACTCTCCGTGGCCTCGACGTACGGCCGATGCTTGTACTCGGTGCGCCAATACGTGTCCTCTGCGGTGGGGTTGACCGCTTCGCCCGCCGCCTTGCCTGCGAGTCCGCCCGCAACGCTTCCCACCACCGCGCCCACGACCGCTCCCACCGGCCCGCCCACCGCGCCGCCAATGCCCGCTCCCGCAACACCGCCGCCCGCTGCGCCCATGCCCGTGCCTACCGGGTGAGCCCCCGGCGTGCCACTGATGGGATCGCGGTTGGCGTCGGCGCCCGCTGTCGTGTCGTCCACGCGCTTGTAGTCTCTGTCTCTTGCATTGGTCATGACTGAATGCTCCAGGATGAAAGTGAGTTGAAGGGAAGAATCGGGGCTGCCCGCAGCCCGTTCGAACCAGTTGATCGAGCCGGCAGCCCAACGCGATCGGGCGAGCGAGCGCGCGAATACGCGACTGAGCGCACGCGCCGCCTGCACACACTACGAAGGCGCGGGCCCCGACCGCCTCAGCACATCACCCGCAAGCCGCCGTTGCAGGTGAAGTCCTCGCATGCCGCGCGCCCCCGCGCCGCGCCGCGCCGCGCGCCGTCGCCCGTCCGCTCATCTCATGTCATCGCCTCGCATC
>DATKJG010000491.1:0-4981 GCA_035543215.1 Phycisphaerales bacterium
TGATCTGGTTCAGATCATCGTCATCCTTGAAGTCGTGCTCGAGGTCGACGTATTCGAGTTCATCGCGGAAACCCGGTTCGATCTTCGAAAGGTCGGTCCCGGCTGAGTCGGTGGCGACGACCTTCGCCGGCTGCTGCAGACTCATCACGTGAACGCCCTTGGGCAACTTGAGGCTGAAGAGCAGTCTCAGGCCTGGCTGCTGCGACGACATGAACATCATGTCCTCGCCCGCGTCGGGGACGCTGACGTCGGAGGTTCGCGTCTCGACGACTCGCATGAGCGCGAGGACGGGCTCATCGGCGGGGGTGCGAGAGGCCGCACCGATCAGCACCGTGCCTGTCACAGCAAGCGAACCGAACAACAGCGCACTGGGAGCGGTCAACGATCGGGTTCGATGCATGGGTCACTCCTCGGCCGGGCCAGCGTGTGTGAAGGTTGTGCCAGTGAATGTGCAACCGCCAGCATACCGCGCACGGATACGCGCCTGCCGCAGCGGCTCGCGCCGGGAAAAGCCGGTTTTCGCATGTGCGAAAAACATGCCGCTTTCGGGGTTGACAACGTGCGCCAAGTCGATCCAATACGACCCGCTGAAGGCTTGGGGCGACACGGCTCGGCCTTTCGCACGGCTCGGAGGCTTTCTTTCGATGAACTACGAACCCACTTCCCTGTTCGATCTGCCCGCGATCTGGTCAGGCGTCGGCGGCGCATCCACCGGCCTCGCGCCGGCGACAGCGCCCTCGCGCCCCAGCAGCGGGCCCTTCGACTATCCCGCCGTCCTGCCGGTCATGTGGGATGAAGACGAGGAAGAAGAGGACGATGACGAGGACGATGAGGACGATGAGTTCTTCGATGATGAGAGCGAATTCGAGGAGGAGGGCGAGGACGACGAGGCCAATGGCGACGACGATGCGGACCTCGACGAGGATGAGGAGGATGACGAGGACGAGGAGGAAGCGGTCTGAGTTCGTTCCGTTGCCCCGCGAGTCATCATTCATGTTCGCGATCGACGCCGCGGCTCGTTTGTGTTGGCACGGCGAGCCGTCCAAGCCTGGATGGAATCGTGATCAGCGGCCGACTGGCATTGCAGAGCCAGTCGAGGTCGTGGTGACCATCGGGATGACCGGCCGCGGCGACGCCGTGGTTGATGAGCGCTTGTTGTCCGCCCGGAACGACTCCAGCGCGCGGCCATGCACGCCGCGGGCGGATGCCTCCAGCGAATCGCACAGCCTGCAGATCTCGCTGATGGCCGCGTACTGCCGCCGAAGGTCCACGATCTTGTCGGAAATGGCCGCCCCGTTGTCGCGATACAGCCTCTTGTAGGCGTCCTTGAGCGCTTCGATGGTTTCGGCTGTCAGGCCGCGCCGTGTCAGCGCCACTTCATTCAGTTTCCGCGGTTTGGCCGGGCTGCCCTCGACCAGCATGTACGGCGGGACATCCTGCGGGACGCGGGCCATGCCGCCCACGAATGCGCACGTGCCGACGGTGACGAAGTGATGCAAGCCCGCGCCGCCACCGATGTTGGCGTAGTCCTCGATATGGACGTGGCCAGCCAGCATGACGGCGTTGGCGATGATCACCCCGTCGCCGATGCGGCAATCATGGGCCACGTGAGCCGTGGCCATGAAGAGGTTGTCCGATCCGATGCTGGTGACGCCGCCGCCGTTGCCCGTGCCGCGATGAATGGTCGCCATCTCGCGCACCTGGTTGCGATCGCCCATGCGCAGCAGCGTCTGCTCGTTGCGATATTTCTTGTCCTGAGGGTCGCCTCCCACGACGGCATAGGGATACAACACATTGTCGCGCCCGATCTCGCTGTCGCGCTGGATCGTCACATGATTGTGCAGCAAGGTGCCGGATCCGATGCGGACGTTGGGCCCGATCACGCAGTACGGGCCGATCGTGACGCCTTCGTCGAGCCAGGCGCTTGGGTCGATGATCGAGGTTGGATGGACGGTCGGCATGGCGTCAGGCGTCGGGGCGAGATCCAGTATCCAGAATCGACATCATTCCTGCTCCGCATCCACCATCATGAAACGAATCTGGGCTTCGGCGGCGATCTTGTCGCCCACGTACGCGCGGCAATTCAGCGCGCCGGTACGCGACTTAGCGCGAACCGCCTCAGCCTCCAGGACCAATTGATCACCCGGCGTCACCGGCCGGCGCAGTTTCACCTTGTCCAGGCTCAACAGCACAGCGATTTTCCCGGTGTGCTCCAGTTTCTGGCTCATCAGCAGTCCGCCCAGTTGAGCCATCGCCTCGACGATCAGAACCCCCGGCATGATCGGCGTTCCCGGATAGTGCCCCTGAAAGAACGGCTCGTTGATGCTCACGTTCTTTACGCCTACCGCCCGTCGATCGCCATCGATTTCGATGACGCGGTCCACCAGCAGCATCGGATAGCGATGCGGCATGATGCGCTGGATGGCGCGAATGCCCATCTCGCAGCCTTCCACCGCCGTCTGCTTCCGCCGCTGGGCCTCATCCTGCTCGAGGATCTTCAGGCACATGCGACGGTTGAGGTTGTGGCCCGAGGCATGCGCCACGAAGCGGCCATGCACCTCGCCACCCACCATGTACAGGTCGCCGATCAGGTCCAGCACCTTGTGCCGCACCGGCTCGTTCTCGAAGCGATAGACATTGTCGATCGGGCCGTTCTCGCCGATGACCAGCACATCGCGCGGCGAGAGATGGCGGCACATGCCCTTATCCCACAACGCCTGGGCCTCCTCGGCGAGGCTGAACGTCCGGGCCCGCGCGATCTCGTGCAGGTAATCGCCGTTGCTTGAAACGAAACTCTGCGTCTGCCGCTTGATGCGATGGCTGTTGTCGCCGTAATCGAGGTCGTAGACAACCTTGAACTCAGCGTCTTCGGTGGGGAACGCCGCCAGGAGAGCGTGGCCCTGCTCGACGACGATCGGCCGCGTAATGCGGTAGATGCGGCGCGGAACATCCTGCTCGACTGTGCCGGCGCCGATAAGAGCATCGACGAACGGCGCCGCCGACCCGTCGCCGCAGGGCAGTTCCGGTCCGTTGATCTCAATAAGCGCGTTGTCGATGCGCATCCCAGCCAGGGCCGACATGCAGTGCTCAACGGTTTCGATGGTGGTCGTGCCCGCCTTGAGTGTGGTGCGGCGGGCACGCTCGACGACATTGCGCGCATCAGCCGGAACCACGACCGGCGGCGTGAGGTCGGTGCGTACGAAGACGATGCCGTGATTGGCCGGCGCCGGCTTGAAGTTCACGATGGCATCCGCGCCGGTGAGCAGGCCCCGCCCCTGCATCCGCGCCTCGTCGGCCAGCGTGTGCTGGCGCGGCGTCTGATGACTGGCAGCGCTGACCGACCGGCTCGGCTCGGGTATCGACGGGAGGCGGGCGGCGCCATTGCCGTTGCCGTCCGAGGCGTCGGGAGTCGCGGCGATCGAGCCGGTCATCGTCTGGGATGGAGTCGGGGCGTGCACCATGCAATCGAAATCGCCAGCTCGGAGGCGGCGTCGACGAACGCCAAGCTGCACCGGGCCACTTGTAAACATCGGCTAACCAGCGCCGAAGCCCCGATTGTACCCCCAGCAGCCCTGCGGGGTCGCCGGTCACATGGCCTGCTTCAGCACGTTGAGGGCCCCAACCCCCTCTTGCACCTTCGAACGCGGGTTGGACAGGCGGATTGTCGAACTGGGCTGCATGATTATCGCTCAGATTCCTGCGCCGATTCGCCTGAGCCGGCGGCCGTGCTCTTGCGCATGTGGGCCAGTTCCTTGAGGATTTCGGGCAGGCGGCGGACGGCGGCGATCTCGCGAAAGGCAGCGCGAGCGTCCACGGCCGGTGCGCCGGCGACGGCCGCGTTGGCGGGAATGTCGCTGATGATGCCGGAACACGCCGCGACTTTGGCGCCCGAGCCGACCGTCACGTGCGGCGCGATCGCCACTTGGCCCCCGATCTGGCAACCATCGCCGATGGTCACTGACCCGCTCATGCCGGTGGTGGCGGCAATGACGCACATGCGGCCGATGCGCACGTTGTGGGCGATCTGGCAAAGGTTGTCGATCTTCGTGCCCGCACCGATGACGGTGGAGCCGAACTTGCCGCGGTCAATGCACGTGTTGGCGCCGATTTCGACGTCGTCCTCGATGACGACGTTGCCAATGTGCGGCATCTTGCGCAGGCCCCGGCCGTCGGGCGCGGGCCGATAGCCGAAGCCGTCGGCCCCGATCGAGGCGTTCTGGTGGATGATCACGCGGCGGCCGATGACGCAGCGCTCGCGCACGACGGTGTTGCCGTGCAGCACGCTGGCGTCTCCGATCGAGGCGCCTGCATAGAGCCGCACGCCCGGGTGAAGCGTCACGCCGTCGGCGATCATGACGTCTGGGCCGACGCTGACGTGCGCGCCGATTCGCACATCGCGGCCGAGTTTGGCGCTGGCATGCACCGAGGCGCTCGCATGCACGCCCGGATCGGGCAGGTCGTCGGGCGGCAGGAACAGCTCCAGCAGCGCGATCATCGCCTGGTCGACGTCCTTGACCAGCAGCATCGGGCGTCGATCGGCCGGGACATTGAGCCCGTCGCGCACAATCGCGGCGCCCGCGGCGGAGGCTGCCCACTGCCTGGCGTAGGTAGCGTCGGCGATGAAGGTCAGGTCGCCGGCAGCGGCCTGATCGATCGCGGCGAGGCCGGTGATTCGCGTTTCGGGCGCTTCGCCGACAAGGCGCGCGTTCAATCGCCTTGCGAGATCAGCGACAGTGAACGCGGGAGGCGCGGACATCGGCGTCAGTGCTGGGCAGGGCCGGCAGTCTTGAACGACGCGTTCATGCGCTTGATCATTTCGTCGGTGATATCGACGTCGGAACTCGTGTAGACCATGCGGCGGGCCGAGATCTGCCGCGTCATCTCCTCCGAAGTCCCGGCAGGAATGGGCGCGATCGAATCATCCACGAACACCACCTTGTATCCGCGCTCCATGGCGACGGCCTCCGCGGCCTTGCGGATA
>DATKJG010000492.1:0-3062 GCA_035543215.1 Phycisphaerales bacterium
GCCAGAGCGGATTCTGGATCGCCGAGTACGGCGGCCTAGTCATCGGGATGATTGGCGTGCAGAAGGTCGGCGATAGCGCGGCGGAGGTGCGGCGACTGCGCGTGCGTGGCACGTTCCGCCGCCACGGCATCGGCACCCTGCTGATGGAGAAGGCCCTGGCGTTCTGCAGGCACCACGGCTATCTCAAGCTCGTGCTGGATGTGCGCATCGAGCGCGGCCCGGCCATCTCCCTGTTCGAGAAGTTCGGCTTTGCGCATACACGCACGCGCGAGTTCGATGGGCGCAAACTCCTCGACTTCTACCTCGACCTCTATCGCGATCCGAAGAAGAGTTGACACACGGCTTTACGGCCGCGCTGCCAAGCCGGTTGTCGGGTCGCCAACGGCGTGGATCGCGAGGCTGTTGGTCGCGCCCTGCACGCCCAGTTGACCGCTTGCGACGATGATGCAGACATCGCCCTTGCTCGCCCAGCCTGTCTTGAGCAGGTATTCGTCGGCCATTTGCGTGAAATGGGCCGGGCTTTCAGGCGTGTGCATACGCACCGGCGTCACGCCGCGCAGCAGTTGCATGCGCCTTGCCGCGCGATCATCGCTGGTGCAGGCGATGATCGGAATGCAGAAGTTGTTCTGGCTCAGGTAACGCGCCCCACCGCCCTGCTGGCTCCAGACGATGATGAACTTCGCTGCGAGATCCTGCGAAACCGTCCACACCCCGTGGGCCAGCGCCGCGGTGCGATAGCGCGACTCCACGAGTTTCCGCGGCGGCGACTGCTGCTGCGGCTGAGCAGCCACAAACTCCTCGGTTCGCTGCGCAATGCGCCGCATGAACTCGACCGCCAGCGACGGGTGCTTGCCAACGGCGGTTTCGCCCGAGAGCATGACCGCATCGGTTCCCTCGAGAATCGCCGTGGCGACATCGCTGGCCTCAGCCCGCGTCGGCGATGGGGCATTGATCATCGATTCGAGCATCTGTGTCGCCACGATCGCCGGCTTCCCGTAGTCGTTGGCGACATTAAGCAGCCGTTTCTGGATGATCGGCACCGCCGCAAGATCCATCTCCACGCCCAGGTCACCGCGCGCCACCATGATGCCGTCGGCCGCATCCACGATCGGCTCGATGTTCTCCACGGCCTGCGGCGTTTCAATCTTGGCGATCAGCGAGATTCGCAGATCCGGCCTGCCGCATTCCGACTTCGCGCGATCAACCGCTGCCGCGAGCAGCCGGACATCCTCGGCGGTGCGGACGAAACTCAACGCCAGGAAATCGAGTTCCTGATCCAGGGCCCAGCGCACGCACTGCTCATCGCGCGGCGACATCGACGCGGCGCGCACGTGCGAATCGGGCAGGTTGATGCCCTTGTTCGAGGTAATCGTCCCGCCCTGAACCACGCGGCATTCGATGGAATCCCGCCCCTTCTCCACCACCAGCATCCGGATCGCGCCGTCGTTGATGAGCAATCGCTGGCCGCTCTCGACATCGTCGATCAGGTTCCGATAGGTGCAGCCGAGGCGGACGATGTTGTCCGCGAGCGCGCCGACGATGTCGCCGCGCTCGAATCGGACGATGGCCCCGGGCTGCACCTCAATACCCTCGCCGGCGACCTTTCCCACGCGGATCTTCGGCCCCTGCAGATCGCCGAGGATCGCGATCGGGTTGCCGATGACGCCGGCCGCCTTGCGGATTGTGCGCACCTGCGACAGATGATCGTCGAGCGTGCCGTGGCTGAAGTTGAGTCGGAAGATGCTGACGCCCGCCTCAATGAGTCGAGCGGTGATGTCCTGGCCCGACGATGCTGGCCCGATTGTGGCGAGGATCTTGGTGAGCGGTGGCCGCGCCGCCGTGGATTCGCCCGCGCCGCTGATCATCGGTCCGCACCTGTGATCTGGCGCGAGCTCGCCTCGGCGTATTGCTCATGGAAGAACGCGCCCATTCGCTTGCGAAGCGCGTCCAGCCCCGTCGATTCTGCATCCCACAGGCCATCCTTGGCGAAGCCGTTGCGCACCCAGCCATTCCGCACTGCGCCCAGCGCCTTCTCATCCGCCAGATCCAGCGACTCACGGCCGGCGCCTGCAATCACGGGCAATCGATCGAACGCGGCAAGCATCGCCTTGAGTTCAGCATCATCAACATCGTCCGCCGTCACGATGTTCCCGGCCTCGCGCGGGTACGCGGGATGCTCGACAATCGCGTTCCATGCCTCGCGCAGGGCGTGATGATTGTCCATGACCATGGCCGCGTACATCGGCGCGATCAGATCGCGGTAGTTGGGATCGGGATACTTCACCGGCGTCGCGATGACATAGGGATTCACCTGGTCGATCATGCGATCGCTGTACTTCTCGTACATCGATCGCTTGACGGGGAGGCGGCGCAACTCGTACTTGAGCGGTCCCATGCCCCCCGCCGTCGCGTTCGATTCGCTCGCGGCGAACTGCCACAGCGCCTGGCCTTCATCGCTCAGGCAGAATTCGATGAATCGCTTCGCGAGTTCCGGATGCGGCGCGCCGCGCAGCATCGAGATGGGATCCGGATCAATTGTGCTGCCGCCGGGCGGATCGACGTAACCGACGCGATGCTCATCGCCCGCCTCGCGCAAGGCCTGGGCCTGGAATCGGCCGAGGAAATCGATGCTCACACCCATCGCAGCGTCGCCGACGGAGACATCCATGGGCGGCTTGAGCGACGAGTTGGAGAAGGAGCGCCCGTTCGCGGCCATGCGTCGCAGAATCTGCCATCCGCGAATCCAGCCCTCGCGTTTGAGGATCGATTCGAACGCGGTCGTGACCGAGCCGGACTGATTGGGATTGACCAGCGCCACCCAGCCGCGCAGGCGCGGGTCGCACATGTCCTTCCACGCGTTGGGCTCAGGAATGCCGAGCGAATCGAGGGCATCGCGATTGAAGACGATGCCGAAGCCTGACAATGCCAGCGCGAACCAGTAGTGGTCGGGGTCATAGAGCTGAACATCGCCGATCATGTTCTCGCCATAGGTGTCGCGCAGCCATTCTTCGGTGAAGTCGACGGACTGTGAGACCGGCTCGTCCTTGTCGCCGATGCGCACG
>DATKJG010000493.1:0-4086 GCA_035543215.1 Phycisphaerales bacterium
CTCAGGCCTGCCATGCCTTCGAGTTCGCGATCTTCGCCCAGCACGCCCTCGGCTGTCACGCCGATCAACGCGCGCGGATTGATGGTGCGGCGGATGATCGCAGCCGCCTCGTCGAACGCCGAGCGATGGTGATACGAGCCGAACAGCAGCAGCAGATCGCACGAGCCCGAGCCGGCCTCGTCGAACAGGCGGTCGGCGCATTCGGTGGCGGCAGTGCGCGTGTCGAGGTGGCCCGAGAGAGCGACGGCGGCGGCGGGAGAAGTCGTGTGCATGAGCGATGACATTCTATGTTCGCCCGCACCGGCAGGCCGGCGTCAGCCGGTCTGCCCAACCCGTGCGCACGCTGTGCGACACCCTACAATCCATGTTCATGCTCGAGACGTCCACGCTCACTGACGCGGATCGCCAGCGGCTCGCCGGCACGCTTCGCCGCGCGATCGACACGCTCCTCGCGCTGCAGAAGCCCGATGGTCATTGGTGCGGGGAACTCGAGGGCGACTCCATCCTCGAAAGTGAATATCTGCTGATGAAGTTCATCCTCGGCCAGGAGCGTCAGCCCATGCAGGATGGTCGCGACGGCTGGCAGACGCTGATGAAGGTTGCTCGCTGTTTGCGCAACCAGCAACGGGCTGATGGTGGCTGGGGCCACTATCCCGGCTCCGGCGTCGATCTCAGCGCGACGGTGAAGGCGTACTTCGCGCTGAAACTCATAGGCGATCCGCCCAACGTGCCGCACATGGCTCGGGCGCGCGAGCGCATTCGCGCCAGCGGCGGTGCGGAGCATTGCAACTCGTTCACGAACTTCTATCTCGCGTGCCTCGGCCAGATCTCGTGGGATGCGGTGCCTGCGATACCGCCGGAGATCATGTTCCTTCCGCGCTGGTTCTACTTTCACCTGACCAAGGTCAGCGCGTGGACGCGCACCATGATCCTGCCGTTGAGCCTGGTGGTGACGCTGCGGCCAATGCGCGCCGTGCCGCCCCGATTCGGCATCGACGAACTGTTCGTGGATGAAGGGTTGCGGCATCGACTCAAGAACAAGTCGAATGCGCCGAGGGCCTGGTCGTGGCTGTTCCTTGCGGTCGATCGCGCCCTGAAATGGCTGCACGCGCTGGGCGGCACGCCGCTGCGCCGAATCGCGGTCCAGAAGGCGGAGAAGTGGATCCTCGATCGAGCGGGACAGGACGGCGCCTCCTGCACCGCCGGCCTGGGCGCGATCTTCCCGCCAATGGTGTATCTGCAGATCGCGCTCGCAGCCCTTGGCTGGCGGCGCGATGATCTGGTAATCAGACGAGCGGAACGGGAACTCGATGCCTTCTTCATCGAAGATGAAGCCCGGAGCGAGATTCGCATTCAGCCGTGCTTCAGCCCCGTCTGGGACACGGGCATCGCCCTCTACGCGCTCACCGATTGCGGCATGACGGCGAAGGAGGAGCCGGTGTCACGCGCGGCGCACTGGCTTGTGCAGAAGGAATGCCGGCACATCGGCGATTGGATCGAGAATCTCGATCGCGCTGATATGAGACGCATCCGTCAGCATCCCCCGCTCACTCCGGGACACGGCTACGGCTGGTACTTCGAGCATTACAACGCCTGGTACCCCGACTGCGATGACACGGCCATGGTCGCGATGGCGCTCAAGCGTGCCGGCGATGGCGCCAGCCTTGCAAGCGCGCGGCGCGGCATCGAATGGATGCTGATGATGCAGAACGCCGACGGCGGCTGGGCGGCATTCGACAAGACGCGCCATCGGCAGGTCCTCGAGTACGTCCCCTTCGCCGATCACAATGCGATGCAGGATCCATCCTGCCCCGACATCACCGGCCGCGTGCTGGAATGCCTGTCGTGGCATGATTACCGGCTCGATCATCCCGCTGTGCAGCGCGCCGTCGCGTACATCAGGTCGCACCAGCACGATGATGGCTCGTTCTTCGGCCGCTGGGGCGTGAACTACATCTACGGCACATGGCAGGCGGTGATCGGGCCCATCCGCTGCGGCGTGTCGCGCAGCGAGGCGTGGATCCAGCGCGCCGGCAACTGGATGAAATCGATCCAGAAGTCCGACGGTTCGTTCGGCGAGACCGCCAACAGTTACGAGGATCCACGGTTGAAGGGGACCGGCCTCTCCACGGCATCGCAAACCGCGTGGGCGGCGATGATCCTGCAGGAAGTCTTCGGCCCGGACGATCCCGATCTCAGGCGCGCCATCGATTGGCTGGCCATGTCGCAGCTCTCTGAAGAGGATGCGCGCGATCCGCGCTGCAATCCAGACAACGATCTCGCGGGCGGCTGGGTCGAGACCGAGTTCACAGGCACCGGATTCCCCAGAGTGTTCTACCTGCGCTATCACCTGTATCGGCTGTATTTCCCGGTGATGGCATTAGGCCGCTATCTCCGCGCACATGGCATGGCGATACAGGAGCGGCAGGAGGCCCTCGCCAGTATGGTCGTCGAGCCCTTGCCGGCACGATCGAGCCCGCGCGAGAGAGAACTGGTCAGCGAAACATGAGCGTCGCACCGCACAGCGCCAGCGAGTCGCCTTCGCCTCCACCACACACAGGCGAGACATCCATCGCGCAGGGCTACTCCGCCGACGCGAGCGATCCGCAGGCGCTTCGCCGCGCGATCGAACTTGCCTTCGACTACCGCGGCGACGTGACCATCACGCGCAGGTCATCGCCACAGCCGATCGAGGGTTATCTCTTTGATCGCAAGAACGACCGTGCCGGCGGCGGCATGATTGTGCGCATGATCGCCTCGGGCAGCGGCGAGCGCATCGCCATACCGATGAGCGACATCGAGCGCATCGCCTTCACCGGCCGCGACACCGCCTCGGGCAAGTCGTTCGAGACTTGGGTGAAGAAGTACCTGGAGAAGAAACTCGCCGGCGAGAAGGCGAGCATCGAGTCCGAATCGCTCGATTGATCGAGGCGCCCTGGGCTCGAGCCGCCGCCGCAACGATTGCGAAACGTCGCGGCCGTCGACCCGAATATCATGGAATCGATGAGCGTCGCCGCCGGCTTCATGCTCCTGCTGCTGCTGCTCGTGCCGGTCATTGCCGGCGTGGTCGTCATCGTCATGAGCCGCAGACGCGGGAAGGGTTATCCCGCGTGCGGCAAGTGCGGCTACGACGTCAGCGGCACGCTTGGCACAACCACGGCACGCTGCCCTGAGTGCGGCAGCGATTTCGGCGTCGTCGGCATCATGCCGGCCACGCCGCAGACCAACAAGGCCGGACTGTGGATCGGCATCGCGATGGTGGTCGTGCCGCTGCTGTGCGTGGGTGGCATGATGCTCTCGACCTATTTCGCGTTCGTGGAGGCCCGGCAGGCATCGCAGGCGGCGATGGCCCGGCAGATGGCGGCCGCTGCGGCCATTCAGCAACAGCAGCGGCAGGCGATACTTGCAGCTCTCACCGCCGACCCCACACTTGTGGCGACCTTTGTGCCAAAGGCCGCTGCGATGACGATGAGCGAGGCGGCCCAGCGCCAGGCGGAGATCACTCAGGAAATCTCGCGACGTGCCACCGATCAGACGCTCGATGCGCAAGCCATAATGACGCTCAAGGCCGAACTGCAAGCGATTGAGGATCGGCTGAGCACGCTCTCCTCGCCCACCTCGTCTCAGCCATAGTCGCGGTCGCCGATGGTGACCAGCCGCTCGGCGCGCTGGCCGACCCGCGGCCGGCATTCCAGCAACGCCCGCGTGTAGGGATGCATCGGCCGCGCCAGCACTTCCTTCACCGTGCCGGCCTCGACGATGCGCCCGCGATACATCACGCACACATCGTCGGCGCGCTGGGCGACGATACCCAGGTCGTGCGTGATGAGCATGATCGACAGGCCGCGGCTGCGCTGCAACCGCTGCAGCAGGTCGAGAATCTGGGACGCGATCGTGACATCCAGCGCGGTCGTCGGCTCGTCGGCCAGCAGGATCCTCGGATTGCACGCCAGGGCCATGGCGATCATTACGCGCTGCCGCATGCCGCCGGAGAACTGGTGCGGATAGGCGTGCAGACGCACATGCGGATCATCAATACCGACCTCGCGCAGCGCGGCGCTGGCCATCTCCTTCGCGGCGCGGCGC